>NVUB02000016.1 GCA_002401775.2 Ectothiorhodospiraceae bacterium | reverse complement strand
TCGGCAACACTTTTTTTTAGGTAACGCTTTTCGTTCCGGAAACACTTTGAGGTGAATGCGGGCGAACTCATGACAGGCACAAGACAGGCATAAGACAATGGCACTAGCAAGCAAACAGGCGCGCACGCTCTACATCAAGACTTTTGGTTGTCAGATGAACGAGTATGATTCCACTAAAACGGCGGAATTGCTCGGTGAGAGTCATAATCTCTCTCTGGTCGCCACACCGGAAGAAGCGGATATCCTGTTGCTAAATACCTGCTCAGTACGCGAAAAAGCCCAGGAAAAGGTCTTTTCCCAGCTGGGCATGTGGCGCGAAATTAAGGCTAAGCGCCCACATATTGTCATTGGCGTCGGTGGCTGTGTTGCCAGCCAGGAAGGTGCCGCAATCCGCCAGCGTGCGCCCTATGTAGACCTCATCTATGGCCCGCAAACTCTGCATCGTCTACCCATGATGCTGAACGAGCTGGAACTGAAAAAGCGACCCCAGGTGGATGTTTCTTTTCCCGAAATTGAGAAATTCGACAATCTACCCGCGCCCAAAGCCGATGGCCCCACGGCCTTTGTCTCTATTATGGAAGGTTGTAGTAAATACTGTACGTTTTGTGTAGTGCCGTACACGCGTGGCGAAGAAATTAGCCGACCCTTTGATGATGTGTTGGCCGAAGTGGCGCAGCTTGCACAGCAAGGGGTGCGTGAGGTAACCCTGCTGGGGCAGAACGTGAATGCCTTTCAAGGGTTGATGGACGATGGTGAAATTGCCGATTTGGCCTTGCTGATCCATTATGTCGCGGCAGTTGAAGGTATTGACCGGATTCGTTATACCACTTCTCATCCTGTGGAATTATCTGACTCGCTGATTCAGGTCTATGGCGAGGTCCCTGAACTGGTCAGTCATTTACATTTGCCTGTGCAAACCGGTGCTGACCGGATTCTGGTGCAAATGAAACGTGGCCACACCGCCCTGGAATACAAGGCCAAGGTGCGTGCCCTGCGCGAGGTGCGCCCCAACTTAAGTTTATCGTCTGATTTTATTATTGGTTTTCCCGGAGAAACCGAAGCGGACTTTCAGGCCACTATGGACCTCATCGAAAATGTTGGCTTTGATCACTCGTACAGCTTTATCTACAGCGCCCGACCGGGAACGCCCGCCGCCGATTTGCCGGATGATGTGCCGATGGCAGTGAAAAAACAACGCCTTGCCCTGTTACAGGCTCGTATTAGTGCCATGGCCGCGGCGATTAGTCAGGAAATGGTTGGTACAGTACAGCGTATTTTGGTGGAACGCCCTTCGCGCAAAGACCCCAAAGAGATGAGTGGCCGTACTGAAAATAATCGAGTGGTCAATTTTGCAGGCCATCCGCGTTTGATCGGTGAGTTTACCGATGTGCGAATTACCGAGGCAATGCCTAACTCATTACGGGGTGAAGTGGTAATGGTTGAAGAAAAGGGCTTGGCCAACAAGGCAGAAATGGCGTAGCCTGTTGGTGAGTACGATGTACTTTCTACAATCGTTACTCTACATAAAAAAATGAAATGAAATAAAGAAAATAAAAAATGACAACAGACCTGATTAGTACCTTAGCCATGAATGTTTCTCGATGTTGAACACTCAACCGGAATCACGCAGCTTCACCCTCGAACCCGCCGATAATCAGCGCCTGGCCACTTTGTGCGGCCAGTTCAATGAACACCTTCGCTTGGTAGAAGAGCGTTTGCATGTCGAGGTCAATAATCGCGGTAATCAGTTTACGGTGGTTGGCACTGAGGCCAGCACTGAGTCCAGCACTGAGGCCAGCACTACAGGCAGTACACTGGCAGCCGAAAAGGTGTTGATGCAAATGTATAAAGAAGCAGCTTCGGGAGAACTGAAGGCGGAGCGAGTGCATTTGTTGTTACAGGAAAGCCTGCAATCGGCTGCAGACACCGAGAGTGGGATGTCGGATCCTGACGGTAAAAACGCCGGTAAAAAGGCGAAGAAGGATATTAGTATCACTACACGCCATAGCATCATCAACGCTCGTGGCGCCAATCAGCAACTGTATTTGCAAAATGTGCTTGCCCATGACATTAATTTTGGCGTTGGGCCGGCCGGTACGGGTAAAACCTACCTGGCCGTCGCCTGTGCGGTAGAGGCCCTGGAAAAGCAGACGATACAACGCATTCTGTTGGTGCGTCCTGCGGTGGAAGCGGGTGAGCGCCTGGGGTTCTTGCCGGGGGATTTAGCGCAAAAAGTCGATCCTTATTTACGTCCCTTGTACGATGCCCTTTATGAAATGTTGGGTTTTGAACGTGTGGATAAGCTTATGGAACGCAATGTCATCGAAGTTGCACCATTGGCCTATATGCGTGGGCGCACACTGAACGAGTCCTACATTATTCTGGATGAAGCGCAAAACACCACCGTTGAACAAATGAAGATGTTTTTAACGCGTATTGGCTTTGGTTCAACAGCGGTCATCACGGGTGATATAACTCAGGTAGACTTGCCTAAAAATACAACGTCTGGTTTACGTAATGTGATTGATGTGCTGGAGGGTGTGGAGGGCATCAGCTTTACCTTTTTCCAGGCGGAAGATGTGGTACGTCATCCTCTGGTACAAAAGGTAGTGACGGCCTACGACAGGTTTGAAAAAGCTGACGCACTAAAAAATGAATCGAAAAATAACAACCGTCGTTAAATCAAAATATGCAGGTTGATGTGCAATTGGCAATTGCCGATACTGCTCAATGGCGGTTACCGGCTGCCGATATGATTGAAACCTGGGCGACGGCAGCAATGGTCGCGGGGCGAGCATTGACGGAGCAAGCACAGGTTGCTGATCCCGAAATAGCGCATGATGCCAACCGCCTGGATGAGCACATGACGGTGCGAATTGTTGAGCTTGACGAAATTGCCACACTTAATCAGCAGTACCGGCAAAAAACGGGAGCAACCAATGTGTTGTCGTTTCCCTTTGAGCGGCCGCCAGGTCTGCCGGCTGATGCCTGCGAAGAAAGCCTCGGAGACCTCGTGGTGTGCGCTGCCGTGGTAACTCAAGAGGCTGCGGCACAGCAAAAGCCGCTTGAAGCTCATTGGGCACATATGATTATGCACGGTACTTTGCATTTGTTGGGCTATGATCACTTAACGGATGAGGAAGCGCGTCAAATGGAAACCCTTGAAATCTCGGTGTTGAGCACTTTTGGTTATGCCAACCCCTATGAGTAATACACAGTGTTACGACATCCCCCCTAAGAAATGAAGGGCTATATTGAAGAGCTATATGAAGACCTATGAACGAAGATCGATCTAGAAACGCTGCCGTCACTACCTATCGGCAGCCCGGTTCCTGGCTGGACAGACTCAGCCAGACACTCATGAATAAAACGTTTTCTTCCCGGCCAAAAGACCGGGATCAGTTAACCGTGGTTTTGCGCGATGCACAAAAACACGGATTACTGGACAGTGATGCATTAACCATGATCGAAGGCGTGTTGACGGTTTCTGACATGCAGGTGCGTGATGTGATGATTCCGCGTTCGCAAATGATTGTGGTGGAAGAAACGGCTTCTCCAGAAACTTTTTTACCGGTCGTTGTTGAATCCGCTCACTCCCGTTTTCCGGTAATGGGCGATACACGCGATGAAATTATCGGTATTTTGCTGGCAAAAGATTTGTTGGCATACATCGGCGAGCGCGATGCAAAATCAGCTGAAGGTGGCACTCATAAATTTGATTTGCGAGACATGTTACGTCCGGTAGTGTTTATTCCTGAAAGTAAGCGACTGAATGTCTTGTTAAAGGACTTTCGGGCTAACCGCAATCATATGGCGGTTGTGGTTGACGAATACGGTGGTGTATCAGGGTTGGTGACCATCGAGGATGTGCTGGAACAAATTGTTGGTGACATTGAAGATGAGCACGATTTTGAAGATGATGTGTTCATCGTAAAACATTCTGACACGCAATTTACGGTCAAGGCGCTCACCCCTGTTGATGACTTCAATGAGTATTTTGAAGCCAGTTTAAGCGATGATGAATTCGATACCATTGGTGGTTTATTAATGCAGGAATTTGGTCGTATGCCTGAACGTGATGAAAAATGTCAAATTGGCCGTTACGATTTCAAAGTGTTGCGTGCAGACAGTCGCCGCATACATTTACTACAAATGAACGTGTTAGATGCCAATACGGAAACGGCTGACGCTGGTGCCAGTGCGGATGCGGCCCCCGATGCGTCTGTTGATCGCCTGGTTTAATGACGAGCAGAGGTGTTAATCGTATTGGCTTAGCCGAGAATCTGGTCGTTAGTGCAGTGCATCATACAAAACGCATATATAGACCCGATAAAACTGGAGCAGAGTCCAAAAAACCTTACCTCTCCCTCTGGGAAACCCGTCAAGGCGCGATTGCCGCGTTACCGACTTTGGAAAGGGAACGGCCATTCCCTGCAGTCTGCGCCTCGCCTAAGAACGCCTACTTTTGGTGCGCTCACGCCTTGGCTGGCTTCCTATAGGCACGTTTTATATGACGCACTACACTAGATTCAATCTGAATATTGGCTGGCGCGTGCGCAGTGTCGCACTGCTCGCGGGTGCTGCTCTCCCCCTGGCTTTTGCGCCGCTTGGATGGTTTCCCCTGGCCGTTCTTTGCCCTGCCATTTTATTTCTTTTATGTTTTCAAGCGGCCTCGCGACAGGCCATGCTGGTCGGATTTTTTTTCGGTGTGGGTTTTTTTGGGGTCGGCATTTCCTGGGTTGCGGTCAGTTTTTACCGATTCGGTGGAATGGGGGGCGTATTATCCGTTGCCGCGACGGTACTGTTTGTTTTATTTTTGGCCTTGTTCCCAGCACTGATGGCGTGGTTGTCCCGTCGGGTATTTCCCAAACTGTCAGCGTTAACCTACTTCACCTTATTAATGCCAACACTGTGGGTGTTGTTTGAATGGATACGCGGCTGGATCTTTACAGGGTTTCCCTGGGTAAATTTAGGCTATAGCCAGACGGATTCCCCGCTGGCGGGCCTTGCCAGCGTCACTGGTGTCTACGGTATATCCTGGGTGGTGGCGCTTAGTGCGGGGTTATTAGTGAATAGCCTTTGGCAAACAGGACGTCCTCGTATATTTAATGTCGTTGGCTTGATGTCACTGTGGGTGGGGGCGGCGCTATTATTACTCGTGGAATGGAGTGAGCCGTTTGGAGAACCTGTGACGGCGAGCCTGATTCAGGGCAACGTACCTCAAAACCTTAAATGGCGGCCCGAGCAACGTGGGCCAACTGTCGATCTGTATACGCGATTGAGTCGCAAGCGCTGGGATCGTGATTTAGTGATTTGGCCGGAGACGGCCTTACCGGCTTACTTTCATCAAGCAGAAGCTTTTTTGCAGGGGTTGGCCCGTGAAGCGCAAGCCAATGGTGGAGCAACCCTGTTAGTAGGATTGCCCGTACAGTCTGACAATGGAGACAAACAATATTATAACGCCGTGGTAAGGGTGGGTACGGGGGGCGATGCAGATGATGATGGAGACGTTTTTCCGTCACAGATCTACAAAAAATCTCACCTGGTGCCGTTTGGGGAATATATTCCTTTTAAAGCGGTGTTGGGCGGCTTGTTGGACATCCTGCAAGTACCGATGGCTAACTTCAGTCGCGGAAACCCAACACAGCCCTTGTTAACCTTGATCGGGCAAAGCCCTGAACAAAGCACTAAACAAAGCACTGAACAAAGCCCCGTGCAAAAAATCTCCGTATCGATCTGTTACGAAGACGCCTTTGGCGAAGAGGTGATTCGCCACTTGCCCGAAGCGACATTGCTGGTCAATGTGAGCAATGATGCCTGGTTTGGTGATTCTTTCGCGCCGCATCAGCATTTGCAAATGGCACGTATGCGCAGTATGGAAACGGCGCGACCAATGCTGCGTGCCACTAATAATGGTATTTCTGTGATGATCGATCACCGGGGACAGATATTGGCAAGCTCGCCACAATTTGAAGTGGCGGTACTGGATGGCGAAGTGCAGCCGCGTTCGGGAGCGACACCGTATGTATGGGTGGGTAATTGGCCGGTATTACTGGGGCTTGTGAGTGTGTTGAGTCTTTGTGGGTTTTTATCCCGCCGATCCGCTCGCAGGCAAGAAGTGGTGCTTAATAAAGTAGGATAATTGCCGTTATTTTAGGGTATCGGTAGACGTAGTATTCTTATTGAGTACGCTACATAATACCAACAATAATAATGACCTGGAGGCTGTGATGATGGAAGAGCCCGCTGTAGAGGTTACGTTCCGTGAAAGTGTTGATCGCATGGTAGATCGCGCCTTGGAAGTTATGGACTTGCAGCCTGATGTGGCCGCTGCTATCAAAGCCTGTAATGCCGTACTCCAGGTAAAATTTCCCGTTAAAATTCGTGGCAAGGTTGAAGTCATTACCGGTTGGCGTGCCGTGCACAGCACCCACCGGCTACCGGCCAAAGGCGGTATTCGCTATGCGCCGGTCGTTAATCAGGATGAAATAGAAGCACTGGCGGCGTTGATGACTTACAAATGCGCCATTGTTGATGTCCCTTTTGGTGGTTCTAAAGGAGGCTTGCTTATTGATCCGAGTAAGTACGAACGTGATGAAATGGAGCTGATCACCCGTCGCTTTACCTTAGAACTGGTTCGTAAAGACTTTTTGAGTCCGGCGACCAATGTGCCCGCGCCTGATATGGGCACCGGCCAGCGTGAAATGGCCTGGATGGCCGACACTTACAAACACCTCAACCCTGATGATATTAATTATTCTGCTTGTGTTACTGGAAAGCCGGTAGAACATGGCGGTATTCATGGCCGTACGGAAGCCACGGGGCGTGGTGTGCAATATGCCTTACAGGAACTCTTTCGCCATCCGGATGCGGTGAAAGAGGCAAAGTTGAGTGGCGGTCTTGGTGGTAAAACCGTCGTCATTCAAGGGTTTGGTAACGTGGGATATCACGCCTCAAAGTTTTTGTCTGAAGAGGATGGCTGTAAAGTCATTGCCGTAACAGACAGTAAGGGCATTCTGGTTAATGATGAGGGCCTGGATATTGAAGCGGTTTACCATTATAAAGTGGAAAACCGAAAACTCGATGGGTTTCCGGGTGGTCGTTATGAAGCTGGAAGCACTACTCGCGCATTGGAAATGGACTGCGATATTCTAATCCCGGCAGCACTGGAAGGGCAGATCAACTTGGGTAATGTGGACCGTGTTAAGGCCAATATTATTATCGAAGCAGCCAATGGCCCCGTAACCTTCGCCGCCGACGAGCGATTAAATGAACGTGGCGTGGTCATTATCCCGGATGCCTATGCCAATGCAGGAGGGGTTGTGGTGTCTTATTTTGAATGGATTCGCAATTTATCACACATCCGTTTTGGTCGTATGCAACGGCGCTTCGATGAGTTGCGTGGGCAACATCAAATAGACGCGCTGGAAAACCTGACGGGCAAAACAGTGCCAGACAAGTTTAAACATAAGATTAATGCAGGCGCGAGTGAATTGGATCTGGTGCGTTCAGGATTGGATGACAGCATGCGTCAGGCGTTCCAGGAAATGCGGGAGACACGCGATAAACATCCAGGCGTGACTTATCGGATCGCCGCCTATATCAATGCCATCCGTAAGATATCTCGCTCATATCTTGATATTGGGGTGTACTGAGACCTTCGCCATTTGTCAGTGTTCCCTAGGCGTCTGTCCGAGAATGAATAATCGGCTGTGGAAAATTCATTGTGGCCAGATTCCCCGTT
>NVUB02000159.1 GCA_002401775.2 Ectothiorhodospiraceae bacterium | reverse complement strand
CTAAAGCGCCTACATTTGGTGCCAGCACGAAAAATGCCTCAGAATCACGCTTACTCAGGTAATTGAGAACGGCCCCTAGCGTTGAAGTGCGTACCCATAAATATATGCCCTACGTTCAAGTTGCGATATCCCTTTTTCAAGTGAAACCACGAAATTTTCAACCCATACCACGAGTATACTCAAGGGTGATAAGATCCATTGCACGCACGCCCTCAAAGCATCATTAACCCTGGGTATGTTAATTTTTAAGCGGCTTAAATGCTGCCCCGCTTTCATAAAGAAACGAAGAACAAGGGCATTTGGTTACAATTTTTACAGTTAGCCGCACAATTGCTCTATTATCTTCTGCACATTTACATTTTGCCGGGCAACTTACCGCCAAGCAAAATAAAGCCAGCACCAAAAAAGGATGGTAGACCCCATCGGAACATTTTTGGCGCTTGCGCTCGAGCGGCATTAGCATCGTCGGCCCATTCCGCCTGTGAGCGCTGTGGATTGCCGGCCACGTTTGGCGGCTAGATTTGGCGATCCAGGGTAACAATCGGACTTATGGTAACAATCGGACTTATTAATTGCCTATCGATAGACGCAATCTACGTCCGTACGGGTTTAATGTCAACCCCAATTGGGATTTTTAATATCTCTAAAAACAAAACCGCCGGCTAAAAAGATGGTTTATAGATTAAAAACATAGGGTTATGCATTAAATGACTGAGAATAAATCAATAGAATCAAAACAAAATACCGGCCAAACGGATCAAAAAAAGGCCGTATCGAGTATTTATACGCTTGGCGAACGCATTAAAATAGTCAGAAAAGCGCAAAACCCATCAATGTCACAAATCGAATTCGCAAATGACATGGGCGTTGGTATTTCCACCCTGCAACGCTATGAAAGATCCGAACGCAGTCCCGACGCCGCGTTTCTTAACGAGCTATGTCGGCAATTCCAAGTAAACGGTGATTGGTTACTCAACGGCAATGGTTATAGGCAATCCAGCAAACACGCCTTTCTCATCGCCAATCTGCAAGACGGTACCGGAGCGTATCCCGGCGGCAAGCTCACCGAGCATACCCTGGCCGCAATCATTGACGGATTGGAAAATGCGCACATCCAGATGTCACCAGAAATGCTTTTTTTGGTCATGGAAGCGGCCAAAAATGTACTGGGCAAGGGTTCACCCCTGGAAGAAGGCACGGACTTAATGCTAATGACAAACGCATTTATCTGCGCCATGGCCAAAGCCCCGGAGTCCATGTCCCTGCTCACCAAAGAAGATGTCGAAGCAATAATGATGCTCATCGTTAAATTAAATAACTAAATTAAATAATTAAGCTCAACCGTTAAATGTCTCATACCTTCTCAGTACTGCCCCGTTAACTTATTATCGTCTTGCCGGGCCGGGCCTGGTCTGGCATCTAGAATGTCGTTGATATACTGGATTTTGGGTCAAGCCGAAACGACGAAAGAGAGCAGGCTATTTCATGTTTCTAATCGCATCAACCCTGTTACATCCCAGATACGCCAACGCACTCACCCTAACCTGCATTTTCCATAACATCGGTTAGCTTTTATGTTTATGGGTTTGTACAAGCTTGGGTGTTGTTAACGCAAAGGCGCCGCTATTCCACTAACCGACAAAAGTTAATGCAGCCGTCCCATCAATTCACGCACTCGCATTCCCAGCACCACCAATACACCAAAATAAGCCAGCGTCCCCAACACGACCCATACTGCTAGGTTACTCACTCTTTCCCACAGACTCCATTGCAGCCAATCGGACACTTCGCCTGCGCCCCATACCAGCACTGCGGCCATTACCATGCTGGCAACCAGCACTCGTACAAACAATAAACCCCAGCCTGGTAGCAGGTATAAAATGCCCTCTTTTCGTAAACCTCGAAACAACAAACCGGCATTAATGAATGCCGAGCAGGCGGTCGCTAATGCGAGCCCGCTGTGCGGCCCTTCAATACCCAGCAGTACCATAGGCACCACAAAGGCAATATTCAGCCCCATATTGAGCACCATGGCGATAATGCCTATTTTTACCGGTGTTTTGGTGTCTTGCCTGGCGTAATAACCGGGGGCAAGCACTTTCACCCCAATAAAGCCCAACAACCCCAGGGAATAAGCCATAAGACTCAGACGCGCCATGTCGACGTCTTGAATATCAAACTCACCATAATGGAATAATGTAGTAAGAATGGGGCCCGATAATACAAACAGCCCCACGGTGGCTGGCGCACCGATCACCAACACCCACCGCAGCGCCCAATCCAGGGTGCGAGAAAAGTCTTTCGGGTCAGATTCCGCATGTTTTTTCGATAAACTGGGCAAAATAACCGTCGCCAGCGCGATGCCGAACACCCCTAAAGGAAACTCCACCAATCGATCCGAGTAATACAGCCAAGACACACTGCCCGCCACTAGAAACGAAGCGATAATGGTATCGAACAGCAAATTGATCTGCGCAACGGAAGACCCAAAAATCGCGGGCAACATCAGCTTACCAATGCGCCGCACACCTTCGTCTTTCATTCCCCATTTTGGCCAGACCAGCAGGCCAAGCCGTTTCAGAAAAGGCAGCTGAAACAGCAATTGAACAAAACCAGCAATAAAGACGCCCCAGGCCAGCGCCACCACTGGCTGGTCAAAATAAGGCGCCCCCCAAATGGCGATGGCGATCAATACCACATTAAGAAACACCGGCGTAAACGCCGCCACCGCGAATTTACCAAAACTATTGAGAATGCTGCCAGACAACGCCACCAGTGAAATGAAGAACAAATATGGAAAGGTAATGCGTAGCATCTCTGCGGTGAGATCAAAACGTTCAGGCTCAAAGCCCGGCGCAAACAACATCACCAGCACAGGTGAAGCAGCAGCAGCCAACACGCTCAATACAAATAATATGCCGCCCAGTGTGCCGGCGGCGTTTTGTACCAGGCTACGCACCTCAGCCTCGCTACGGTGCATTTTATATTCAGTAAGCACCGGCACAAACGCCTGTGCAAAAGCACCCTCAGCAAACAAACGGCGCAAAAAATTGGGTATTTTAAAGGCAATAAAGAAGGCATCCGTATTTCCGCCTGCGCCCAGTAAATTGGCAAACACAACGTCGCGCACCAACCCTAGTACTCGCGACAAGGTCGTCATTACGCTGACAATACCAGTAGATTTTAACAAACGACGGCTCATGGATTAACGATCTTCACGGTTGTCCTTCTTAATGGTTCTTAATGGGTGTTTTCTGGTTCTGAAACGGGTTCTATAAAGAGGCTATCTTAACCGCACCCGACCCCAACCCAAAATTTATGGCTACTCCTAAGCCACAGGCAGAGTAAATAGTTGACAAACGGCCCATAAAGCAGCATATTATGCGCCCTCTCCGGTATCGGGTTTTAGACCTGTGTGGAGACAGGAATAAAGTACGATTTAACCGCTAGAAACCGCATAAACAAACGAACCGATGGAGTAAGACCTTGGCCAATTCAGCACAAGCCAGAAAACGCGCCCGCCAGGCGGAAAAAAGCCGCCAGCTTAATGTTGGCCAACGCGCCGCCTTCCGTACCGCCATCAAAAAAGTGGTGTATGCCATTGACGCTGGCGAAAAAGACAAGGCAGCCGCCCTTTACAACGACGCTATCCCGGTCATCGACCGTGTTTCAGGCAAGGGCCTGATCAGCGCCAACAAAGGCGCTCGCCATAAAAGCCGCCTGAACACTCGCATCCGCGCGATGTAAGAGTTGTCCTCAGACAATAAAAAACCGGCTTTTTAGCCGGTTTTTTATTGTCTGAGGTTAAGTGCTGGGTGCTGAGTGCTGGGTGCTGAGTGCTGAGTGCTGAGTGCTGAGTGCTGAGTGCTGAGGGCTGAGGGCTGAAACCCAGAGTCAGGTTTAGTTTGTGAGCAATGCGCATTCTGATGTAGGAGAGGCTTTAGCCTCGATCAGTGCTCTGAGTGATACTGCTTCGCGGCTGAAGCCGTTCCTACGGTTTGTTCAGGTCTGAAAGTTAACGTACTGAGCATTGAGATAGGTTTTTCGTAATCACGTTGCGAAGCTACGTGACATTTTACGGTGGGCTAATGTCTATGCGCCATAGCCGCTTTTAATTCACCATCGGTTGAGATTGTGAGAATGAATTCCACGCCAAGATGATGCCTTACGGCATGTTGTCAGGTAACGGCCTAACCTGACCTACTAAACACTACGGTTTGTTCAGGCCCGAAAGTTAGCGCACTTAGCACTCAGCGCTCAAAACCAAACACCCTGAGCTTTTCCTAGTGTCTCGCCCCTAGCATCTCGCCCCTAAACAAGAAGCACTAAATTATCGCGGTGTATCAATTCGGGCTCATCCACATAACCCAACACGGCTTCGAATTCGCCTGATGGCAGGCCTTTGATTTTTTGCGCTTCGGCTGCGCTGTAGTTTGCCAGCCCGCGCGCCACATCTTTGCCGTGCTTATCAACGCAGGCGACCACTTCGCCGCGCTCAAAATTACCACTCACGGCTGTCACACCTACGGGCAACAGGCTTCGGCCAGACTCTTTGAGCACTTTAACCGCACCGTCGTCCAGCACCAATTCCCCACGCAATTGTAAATGACCTGCCAGCCACTGTTTGCGAGCGGCGAGCGAAGCCTGTTCGGCAGATAATAATGTACCAACGGCGTTGCCTGCCAACACGGAAGCCAGCACATTCGGTTCATGACCGTGAGCGATCACTGTAGCGGCACCAGACCGCGCCGCCAAACGAGCAGCCCGTAGCTTGGTGAGCATTCCCCCTCGACCCAATGCGCCCGCCTCGCCCACCAGAGACTCCAAGGAACTGTCATTGGCACTTGCCTTCTCGACGAGTTTGGCGTCACTGTGTTTACGGGGGTCTTTATCGAACAAGCCTGCTTGATCGGTGAGAATAATCAGGCAATCCGCTTCCAGCAAATTAGCCACTAAAGCGGCGAGGGTGTCGTTATCGCCAAATCGAATCTCGTCGGTAACCACGGTGTCATTTTCATTAACCACAGGAACCACCCCAAGATCGAGCAAGGTGCGCAATGTACTGCGCGCATTGAGATAACGCTGTCGATCAGAAAGGTCATCATGGGTCAGCAAGATTTGTGCGGTGTGGATATCATGCCGTTGAAAACAGGACTCATAGGCCTGCACCAGCCCCATTTGCCCCACTGCAGCGGCAGCCTGCTGTTCGAACAATGCATGGGGACGCTGAGCCCAACCCAGCCGCATCATGCCTTCCGCGACAGCACCGCTGGAAACCAGAACCACTTCGATACCTTGTGTGCGCAATCCTGCCATTTGCGCCACCCAGCCTTCAATGGCTTTACGGTCAAGACCCTGGCCATTCGCCGTCAGTAGGGCACTGCCGATTTTGACCACACAGCGGCGCGTTTTTTTGAGTTCTGACCTTTGCATGATTCGACTTTCAGTAATTGTAGGTAATTGCAGGTATTTGCAGGTATTTGCAGGTAATTTAACAATCTAACGCAAAGGCGCAGAGAGCGCAGAGGATTTGTCGGTAAAACACGGGGAAACTTTGCCCAGCTTATCCGTTTTTTGATTCTTCACCCATCACGCCTCAGCATTAATGCGTAAAATTTCACTGCTGCTTTGTTAACATTGTGACCGTTAACTTTTCTGTAGATTTCTTTATGCGTTCCCACGCGGAGCATGGGAACGAGGTAAGGTTGCAGAGCTTCTTTACTCTACAGTCTTTTCTTTGCGCACTTTGCTTCTCTGCGTCTTTGCGTTGGGTTTTATTGATTTACCCGCCAATAGAAAAGTGGCTCACTCGTCTTCCAAGTCATCCTCAACATCTTCCACCGAACGCACATGCTCTTCCAGATAATTAAGAATGTCGTACATCAGGGCCTGAGTGCCATCCCGCTGTGCTGCCGATATGCGGTACACACGAACGGTTGCTGCATCGCTTCCGCTTAATGCGGCCTCGACAGCATCACACCGCGCTTCACGCTCGTCTTCCGGGAGAATGTCCAGCTTGTTCAACACCAGCCAACGCTCGCGGGAGGCCAGCTTGCTGCCTTCTCGCGACTGGCTGAATTTACCCAATTCATTAACGATGGTACGCACGTCTTCTGCGGGATCATGCCCGTCCAGCGGCGCCATATCCACCAGATGCAGCAACAACCGAGTGCGGGACAAATGTTTGAGGAACTGAATCCCTAAACCAACGCCTTCAGCAGCACCTTCAATGACGCCCGGAATATCCGCAATAACAAAACTTTGATGGGGGGCCGGGCTCACGACTCCCAGGTTAGGGTGCAACGTGGTGAACGGATAGTCCGCTACTTTGGGGCGCGCATTGGATACAACAGTGATAAGTGTTGATTTACCGGCATTAGGCAAGCCTAACAAGCCCACATCCGCCAACACATTCAGCTCGAGATCCAGGTCTCGTAATTCGCCCGGCGTGCCTGGCTTACTTTTGTAAGGTGTACGGTTAGTGCTGCTCTTGAATCGAGCATTGCCCAGGCCATGGAAACCGCCCTTGGCCACCAGCAATTGCTGCCCTTCTTTGACAACATCACCGATTTCTTCACCCGTGTTACCGTCCCGCACTACCGTACCCACAGGCACTTTGACGATAAGATCTTCACCAGAGCGCCCGGTGCAATGAGCGCCCATGCCTTTTTTACCCTGCTCCGCGCGATAAGCACGCTGAAAGCGAAAATCAGCCAGGGTATTTAATGCGGCATCGCCGATCAGATAAACACTGCCGCCATCACCGCCATCGCCACCGTCCGGGCCGCCCTTGGGTACATACTTCTCCCGGCGAAAACTAATACAGCCATTACCGCCGTCACCGGCGTCGACTTTTATTCGAGCTTCATCAACAAATTTCATAGATTCAGTATCTAGTATCGAGAACAAGGGGGCTAGGAAAAAACCTAGAAACTCGCCCCTCGTTACTCGCCACTTTACAGGTGGACAAAAAAAAGGCCCCGATCAACGAGGCCCTTCGTGATCATTTTACTCTCTAACGGCTGGTTACGCCGGTACCACGTTGATGAAGGTACGATTCTTTGGACCTTTCACTGCGAAGAGCACTTTACCGTCTGCCTTGGCAAACAGGGTGTGGTCTTTGCCGCAACCCACGTTGTTTCCGGGGTGGAATTTGGTGCCGCGCTGACGCACCAGAATATTCCCGGCCTTAACCACTTCGCCACCGAAGCGTTTAACGCCAAGGCGTTTGGATTCTGAATCGCGACCGTTGCGAGTACTACCCGCAGCCTTTTTATGTGCCATTTTTTAAGTCCTCTGTACTTGAGTGCAAGCGCCCTTAGGCCTTGATACCCGTAATCTGTAAATCAGTATAGCTCTGACGATGGCCCATCTGCTTACGATGATGCTTACGACGACGGAACTTGATGATTTCAATTTTCTTAGCTCGCCCGTGTGCTTTAATCGTGGCGGTTACTACGCCGCCCGCGACTAATGGCGAACCCACATTGACATTTTCGCCGTCAACAACCATTAATACTTGGTCGATTTCAACGGTCGCGCCTTCTTCTGCGGCGATTTTCTCAACCCGCACGGTCGCGCCTTCAGAAACTTTGTACTGCTTGCCACCGGTTTTAATTACCGCGTACATGGCCGTATTCTCCAAATGATTGCTAAACTTGATTACAAAATAGTTTGCCGGGGTACAGAACACCCCTCCTGCAAAGCACCCAAACGGGGTTTTCAGGCAAAAGAATGAAACTGGTCGGACAAAGACTGCCAATTTTAGCGTTTACAGAGCAGCACGTCAAACCCCACAACCGGTAACTTTTCTGGCATGATACGATCACCTACGCACCCACCCATTTATTTAATGATTGGGACCGGACAATAACGTCATTGTGTACACTAATCTTGTTATGCCCAACGCCATGTCAAATAACGCACAAAAACAACCAGGCTCTGCTGCTAAGTCTCACACCATCGAGGATGTAAACCGCCTCGTCGCCACCGACATGGATGCCGTTAACCAATTGATTGAAAAGCGTTTAAGCTCAGAAGTCGCCTTGGTTAACCAGGTTAGTGGCTACATTATCCACAGTGGCGGAAAACGCTTGCGACCCGTGCTGGTACTCCTTTCTGCCCGAGCATTTGGTTATTCCGGTGACCAGCATTTTAATTTAGCCGCCATTGTCGAATTCATCCACACAGCCACTTTATTGCATGACGACGTAGTAGATGCCTCCGACCGCCGTCGCGGCCAGGAAACCGCCAACGCGCTATGGGGCAATGAAGCCGCCGTGCTCGTCGGTGACTTTCTTTATTCCCGCGCCTTTCAGATGATGGTCGATGCGCAGCGAATGCAAGTCATGGAAATCCTCGCCCACGCCACCAACATCATTGCCGAAGGCGAAGTCCTGCAATTACTCAATTGCAATGACCCCGACACCACTGAGCAGCGTTATCTCGATGTTATTCATTGCAAAACCGCCAAACTTTTTGAAGCCGCCGCGCAATTAGGGGCGGTACTGTGTGACGCAACGCCAGAACAAGAAACTGCTATGGCCAGGTATGGTATGCACCTGGGCACCGCATTCCAATTAGTCGATGACGTACTGGACTACAGTGCGTCATCAGAAGAAATGGGCAAAAACGTCGGTGACGATCTCGCCGAGGGTAAACCCACACTGCCACTGATTCGCGCCATGCGCCAAGGCACGAAAGAACAGTCCGCATTAATACGCAAGGCCATTGAAACCGGCGGCCGCGACAATATTGGCGCGGTAATGGCCGCCATTGAGTCCACTGATGCCATCGCCTACACTGCGCAAAAGGCAAGGGAAGAAGCCGATCTAGCCATTGCTCAACTGCAACACATTCCCGCTTCAGATTATGCTGACGCCCTAAAAATCCTCGCAGACTTTTCCGTCAGCCGCACCTATTAATGCTAAAAGTTAGCGGCGTGTAGCGCAGCCTGGTAGCGCACTTCGTTCGGGACGAAGGGGTCGGAGGTTCAATTCCTCTCACGCCGACCAATTAAATCAATGAGTTAGCTAACTTTTGGACACTTTCCATTTCAACAAAGCTCTCGGCAAATTCGATGAACGTCCAAAATAGATCAAACTATGGCCCACCGATTTAGAGGAGTCTATCGCAGCTGTATTCGTAAAGTTTTTGCAATGCTTCTATACCAATTAAGGGCTTTAACAATCTACATAGCTATGCTTTGTTCTCAAACATCAATAACGCTACTGTACCGTTTACGCGGCCACACCTATTACTAGCCGGAACAAATGGATAACACTATCCGCGAAGAACTCAGATTCTTAGCTAGCCCCCTTGCAAGAAGTTGTTAGCACACCGGATAACGTGTTTATATTCACGGCGGATAACAAAATGGAGGAATCATGTCATAATTCAACACTACCTTGACCTGAACTCGAGACCTAAAAGTGGCAATAGCTATCACCCAACTTTATAAGGTATTAGAGGCATTTTCCTCAGTTATATTCCCCAAAAAGAGGACAAAGACGACTATGAGTAACTCTTGGCCACCGCGTGGACAAGTAGCAACCAACAAAAACGTTACATTTAAATGTTTTCCCTTAATTAGCGAGCAAATAATTATGGTGCAACCTCATAATCAGTCCAAATGACATACCCAATTATCACGGTACCTAATGATGCATCCAATTTACTTGAGCAATTAGGAACAAAATCCAAGTTCTGGTTTTTAGATCCAGACAAAAACAAAATTTTGTACAAAGAAGGCAGACCAGGAACAGGTGAAAACTGGGCAGAGAAAGTAAGTTGTGAAATTTGCAAATTATTACATTTGCCTCACGCAGAATATGATTTCGCAATATACGAAAACAGAAAAGGGGTGATTTCTCCAACGTTTTCACCCAGCGGATGCAGGCTTATTCTTGGCAATGAAGTTCTTGCACACGTCATCGAAGACTATGGAGACGAACGGCATTACAGAGAACGTCAACATACTGTTAATAGAGTAATGGCTGTTGTTAAAGCCCCTCATATCAATTTCCCTATGGGATGGAATGCACCTAATGAAATTAACAGCGCGGCCGATATTTTTGTTGGGTATCTCATGTTAGATGTCCTTATTAGCAATCAAGACCGTCACCACGAAAACTGGGGGCTTATTGATCAACCAGAATATGGGTTATTTCTTGCTCCTACATTCGACCACGCCTCCAGCCTTGGCAGAAATGAATCCGACGAGAAATGTTTAGAACGATTAAATACAAATGACACTGGTCGAGGTGTTGAAGTATTCGTTAGAAGAGCAAAATCAGCTTTATACGCAAAACCAAATGATTCAACCCCATTAAGCACACTGGGTGCATTTCTTTCATCAGCAAAAATAGCGCCTTCTGGCGCAAAGTTCTGGTTAAATAAATTAGCTCAATTTAGTAAAATCCAATGCGATGAAATATTTAACCAAATCCCTAAGACGATCATTTCTGAGCCATCAAAAAGCTTTGCGGTCAAAATGATTGAAGCCAACAAAAACAGATTATTAAATAGTGAGTTTTAGCAGATGAGTGTTTTATTTATTGCATGGCAAGACCCTCATAGCCATCACTGGGTTCCAGTTGGAAAGCTGACCCATGAAAGGGATAGCTTTCGATTCACATACACTCGTGGCGCTAAAAAAATGACTCCTGCATTTCAACCATTTGGACGCATGACTGATCTAAAAAAGAGCTATAGAGCTGACAATCTATTCCCCTTGTTTGCTAACCGCATTCTCCCTAAATCACGTCCTGAATATAAATCATACCTACAGTGGCTTGGACTGCAAGACAGGGATGTGATGGAAGAATTATCTAGGACTGGTGGGCTACGCGCTACGGATTCATTGGAGTTATTACTCTGCCCGGAAAGAACAAATGACAACAAGTACGAAGTACATTTTTTTAGCAGAGGCTTGAGTTATCTCCATAAAGAAAATCAAGAAAGCGCAAAACAATTGACTCCTGGGGAACAACTATTCTTAATGCGTGACTTACAGAATCAGTTCGATCCTATGGCTTTACTAATGAGGACAGATGACCCAATTTCACTCGTGGGTTATACGCCTCGCTATTATTCTGAAGAGATGACGAAGCTAATCGATATTGTTGGCCCCGAAAAACTCAACATTTCTGTTGTTCAAGTAAATCAGAATGCTCCAATCCAATACCGCGTTTTGTGCAAACTAACATCACCTTGGCCTACTGAATTTACCCCTTGCTCGCAAGATGAGTTCGTTCCATTGGCATAAAATGCTTAGTCATAGGTGCATATAAAAAAAAGGGAGAGGGATAGCCTTAAAATTTCGAGATAAGCTCAATCTGAGCTCTTAAGCCATAGGTAATCACTAAGCTATCCAACTAAATTCCCGCCAGCAAACTCAGGCCTCTTCGCTCAATGGCTTTTTTTAAAGGGCATCCTCCCTTTAATTATTGCTGCTTAATCAATACCAAGGCTGGCGGTATATGCAAGACTTGTAATACTTGTTTTTAAATTTCACGTATATAACCAAACAAAAAAATTCAACTCATTGTTTTAAATGACAAATAATGAATTTAACGACAAGTATCACCCTGGGCAACGCACACTAATGACACTAATGTCATCTTGTGCCCGGCGACCTTGTAAATATTCCCGTAATGCCTCGGCCACGGCGGTACAAACACTTTTATCGCGATAACGTGATAAGGACTGCTCCAGTTTTTGCACGCCAAAGGCTTGCTCTTTTCCATCGAGGGCATCAATAGCACCATCGGAGCAGGCCAGCAGCTCGCCGGCAGTCTGCCATTGGTAGACTTGGGTGTGCGGCTGAAACTCTTGTTCTGATACAACGCCCAATGGCGCTGCATTGGAGGTAAAGCGATGCGTTATGCGGCGATTACCATCGATAAACAAGGCGTCCGGGCCGCTACCATTCCAGACTTCTATCAATTTATTGCGCTCGTCTACCATTATCAATGTTGCCGCGACAAACCGGTCTCTTGGTACTAGTACTCTTAGCTGGCTGTTCATGGAAGACACAATGCGGCTCAGTGAATAGCCTCGCGCGGTCATATGGTAGAAAGTTTGCGATACCGGGATTTCCATCATCGCGGCCAGTAAGCTATGCCCTGTGGCATCGGCGACCATCACATAAAGTCTGTCATCTGCGCCACGATGGGCGGCCACCAGATCGCCGTTCATATGTTCTGCTGGCAACAACCAGCTATCGAGATACTTATCCGACAAGTCATTGGCTCGGGTCATGCGTTCCATCAGCGCATTTCCGAGCACTTTCTCTTCTTCTGCTTTGGTTCTATATGCCGCCAGCTCTTTTGCCTGTGCGGCTAAATCAATTTGCATCTCCGTTATGCGTCGCATGGCGTTAATTTTTGCTGCCAGAATACGCATATTGAGGGGTTTGGTGAGGTAATCATCACCCCCCGCCTCTAGCCCCTCTACCTGATCTTCAATACTCGTCTTGGCGCTCATAAAGATAATGGGCACCCACTGTTCACCACAGCGGCGTCGAATCTCCCGGGTGGCATCATAACCGTCCATCACGGGCATCATTACGTCCATTAATACGATGTCCGGGCATTCGTGATTAAAAAAATCGACGGCCTCCTGACCATTGGCGGCCGTCAGCATTTCATGTCCATGCTTTTGAGAAAACCGCTCCAGCAAGTTGAGGTTCATTTCTGTGTCATCAACGGCCAAAATTTTAAGTCGTTTAGCAGTCATTCGATTTATCCTTTACCGACATTTTATCGCGTTAACGCTGATGTGTTTTAACCTAGAAAGATCAGTTGGGCGCGGAAAAGACATGCAAGATATTGATGTGCATAGTGAATTCAAAAATTGCGTGGTCACCTTATTGGTGATGAGCAAGTTTTTGAGTTTGCTAAGTGCATCAAGAGCTTGTGTGGATTTCCGTGTTCCAACTGATTTTTCTAGGTTTAACCACACACTGCTTCCCCGAGTAGCACTGGGCTACCTATAAAAGGGTTTGCTCCACTGGACTGCATAAAACTGGGCTGCATAAACTGTCGGCAAAATATGCCTAAAACTGAAATAATCCTCTACACTGGCCGCTACTTTTATTACGAGGATCAATAACAGGGGCCAATAAACCGTTCCGCCCCTATTGTTTCTCCCAGCCTCACCCCTTTAATTAAAACTGGTAAACCGTGCCCACATCATCCTTTTCCAACGCAGAAACAAGCACCCAGCCCAGTTATGACAGTGAGCGCGCTTGGCGACCACTGCATTATTTCAACCTTTACCGAATCATCCTTGCAGCACTATTCGTCAGTGCCATTTTCGTACGCGGAAACTTACCGGTATTGGGTAGTGCTAACCCTATGCTGTTCCAGTTCATCAGCTTTATCTATCTTGGCGTGGTAGTGCTCGCCAGCTTCGCTATTCGTTTTCGCTGGCTGACCTTTCGTGTTCTTACTTATAGCCTAGTGGTCTTCGATATACTGTCGCTGACATTGATAATGCGCGCCAGCGGCGGAATAGAAACCGGCCTGGGCATGTTGCTGATAGTGGCCATAGCCGGTAACAGCTTATTACTGAGCAGCCGGGCGGCTAATTTATTTGCCGCTATTGCGGCCATTTCCATGCTGGTTGAACAGGTGCTTGCGAATCAGGACCCCTCACTCACCGCCAACTTCACACAAGCCGGTATTCTCGGGGCAACATTGTTTGCCACAGCCTTTCTTGCCCATGTGTTGTCCTCGCGTGTGCGTGAAAGTGAAGCCCTGGCGGCACAGCGCGGGGTGGATCTCGCCGACCTTGCTCAACTCAATCAGCACGTATTACAACGCATGCAATCAGGCATTGTCGTCGTTGACGCTGACCTGCGCGTACGCCTGATGAACGAGTCTGCCTGGCA
Source organism: Ectothiorhodospiraceae bacterium (assembly GCA_002401775.2). Taxonomy (GTDB): domain Bacteria; phylum Pseudomonadota; class Gammaproteobacteria; order SZUA-152; family SZUA-152; genus SZUA-152. The sequence continues at coordinate 3,595 of NVUB02000159.1, read as the reverse complement.
CATGCTGGGGCTACCAACCATAGGTAATACCAACAACAAAAGCCTAAAAATCATTTCCCCCGAACTGGCAGAACAGCTCATCGACTGGCGTCGCGGCGGGTTATCGGAGCCACGCATGTTCCGGCCCGGTGGTGGCTCCGTAGAGCTATTACCCAACATGACCGCACTCGGCAACGAGGCTCGCGCAGGCACTCTGGTATTCCTTGAAGACACTGCCCGCATGGCACAGCAAGCTCAACAATTGAAGTTAGCCTCACTAGGGCGGCTAACCGCCAGCATCGCCCATGAAATACGCAACCCGCTCGGCGCCATCAGCCATGCAGAGCAACTACTTACGGAGAGCGTAACTGAGTCAAACGCAGAGTCAAACGCAGAATCAAACACAGAGTCAAGCAATGACCTCGCACTTGACAATCCATTAGACAAACGCCTTCTGGAGATCATTCACACCAATAGCGCACGCGTAAATGACATTATCGAAAATGTGCTGCAACTCAGCCGGCGTGATCGCTCAATGCCGGAAACCATCGCATTAAAACCCTGGCTGGAACTCTTCGTGAACGAATTTGTGCAAAACGAGGGATGTGACCCCGCTGACATCAGCTTGAACATCGAGCACGACGACATAACTGCCCATATGGACGCGACCCAATTGCACCAAGTGCTATGGAATCTTTGCCAAAATGGCCTGCGTCACAGTCAAGGCCATCCCCGGCAGCCACGCCTGGAAATACATTGTGGGGAATCGCTAAAACCCAAGCATCCGTTTATTGATGTGATTGATCAGGGCCCAGGGGTTCCCCCTGACATGGTGCATAACATCTTCGAGCCTTTTTTCACCACAGAAACCAAAGGCTCCGGCCTGGGCCTGTATATCGCCCGTGAACTTTGCGAAAGCAATCAGGCCCGGCTCAATTATCTGGCAATACCCACCGGCGGGGCCTGTTTTCGGTTAGAATTTGCCGACAGCGCCCCCTACGCGTACAACTCGTCAACAACGTCAGACACCGATACCGATACCTAAACTATACAAACAGAAACAGAAACGTAAATCCATGAATATTGCTACCCCCACCCAGCCCCACGTCCTCATCGTCGACGACGAGCCGGATATCTGTGAATTACTGGAACTCACATTAGGGCGCATGAACATCGAAACCCGCGCCGCCGCCAACCTGACGCAAGCACGAGAATTGTTAGCGCAACACCGCTTTGACCTGTGCCTCACCGACATGAAACTACCCGATGGCAACGGCGTAGAACTGGTAGAACACATTACCCAACACTACCCCAAGACCCCGGTAGCCATGATCACCGCCCACGGCAATATGGAATGGGCCATCAAGGCCCTCAAAGCCGGAGCCTTCGACTTTGTCTCCAAGCCCGTTGACCTCACCATATTACGCAACCTCGTCAACACCGCGCTTAAAGTCTCCGAAAGCCACCCCCGCCTGGATCGACGCTCACGGGATGAATTGCTCGGGGATTCAAAATTAATGCAACAAACTCGCTCCACCATTGCCAAGGTCGCGCGCAGCCAGGCACCTATCTACATCAGCGGTGAATCCGGTACCGGCAAAGAACTCGTCGCCAAACTCATCCACAACAAAGGCCCCCGAGCCAATCAGTCCTTCATCCCCGTCAACTGCGGCGCCATTCCCGACGAACTCATGGAAAGCGAATTTTTCGGCCACAAAAAAGGCAGCTTCACCGGCGCCGTCGCCGACAAAGAAGGACTCTTCGCCGCCGCCGATGGTGGCACTCTCTTCCTGGATGAAGTCGCCGACCTGCCGCTGCACATGCAAGTCAAACTACTGCGTGCCATCCAGGAAAAAGCGATACGCCCCGTCGGCGCCGCCAAAGAAGTATCCGTTGATGTGCGCATCCTCAGCGCCACACACAAAAACCTGGGCAAACTCGTCGAAGAAAACAAATTCCGGCAAGACCTTTATTACCGCATCAACGTCATTCAGCTCACCGTCCCTGCCCTGCGCGAGCGCGCAGATGATATTCCCCAGCTGGCCGAGCACACCCTCGGCAAACTGGCCCGACAAATGGATATCGACAAACCAACACTCGCACCCGATGCACTAACCACCCTCAGCCACTACCACTTCCCCGGCAACGTACGAGAACTGGAAAATATCCTCGAACGCGCCATGACCCTGTGTGACGGTGACACCATTCGTCAACGCGACCTGCATTTGCCCAAACCACCCACCGATAACAACTTTATCCCACCGATGCCCGGCCCATTGGACTCCGGCCAAATCCACCTCGAATCCCACCTCGACGACATCGAGAAAACCGCCATCCTGCAAGCCCTGGAGCAAACAAAATACAACAAAACAGCCGCCGCCAAGCTATTAGGGCTGAGTTTTCGAGCACTCAGGTATCGGTTGAAGAAATTAGGATTGGAATAACCGCAATAGCGCTCAAAATCACGTCATAGTGAACACGCCTACAAATGCTCATTCGCACGTTATACGCCGTATTATTTAAAACAGCGTATAACCGCCGTTGCCCAAACGGCCCTAAAAACAAGCGGAAATCAATAAAGGGTAACCATCACAAGAGCGAGTAAAGAATCATTGATTCTGAAATGAGATTCACCCCTCTAATTGTCAAGCCATCATCCGATCCCGTGTACCCGCCAACACTAAAGACCGATACAGAACCTGTGCGCTTTCTGGATTACCTGCTCAAAGACACGCTTAGTGCCGTTATCGTAGCCAAGTCCGGCATGTTAGTTAACGTACCAACACCCGCACGCTACGCATTACATAAACTCGTCACATCTCAACGCCGACCTGCCGTCCTGCAAATAAAAAAACAAAAAGACATTTCTCAGGCAGAGCAATTATTAACCTGTCTTATTCAAGACAGGCCCGGCTACCGGTTACTCGCCTGGGACGCCGCGCAAAAACAACCTGAAAAATTTATGAAACAACTCCGCCTTGGGCTGGAAACATTACCGCCCAAAATACACGCTGAATTTGAAGCCATAGTTTTGAAGTCGTAGTTTTGAAGCCATAGTTTTGAAGCACTAGCCCGGCACTGACTGCCAACGCATAAAACGATCAACAATCACCGTAGGGGTGCCCCTTGTGGGTACCCTGATGACCACACACATCCAAACCAACAAGATTATCAAACCAGGGCAACCACAAGGGATTGCCCCTACAGTGGGTGAAATTGCTGGAATGATTAAACCCGTTCTTTGGCTCCCACGGTACCCAGTGGGAACCCATACCAATAAAGCCCGTACAACAGAGGTATATCTTTATTTTATTATGTGCTCATTTCTGTTGTTATTGGTTCAACGACAACTACTCCAGCATCAAAATCTACTGTGCTCACAGACAAAAACCACTGCTAACCAGAAAAACATTCCCAAAATGACCATTGCATATGGTCATATAATTAAACAGATGGGGAAGTAGAAATGAGACCGATATCCAAAACGGAATTTAAATCTCACGCCCTGGAGATTTTCCGGGAAATAGAGCAAAACGGCCAGTCAAGAATAATCACAGACCGAGGCAAACCCACCCTTGAAATCAAAAAATTGAGGCAACGCGCGGCCTCCCCACTG
>NVUB02000158.1 GCA_002401775.2 Ectothiorhodospiraceae bacterium | reverse complement strand
CGGTGAAACTCACCCTCGATGGTTTTTGGCCCTTGCGACCCATGGGAATTGCTACTGGTTTTTTTACCTAAAGTACCCTTTCCTGCGCCGGGGCCATCGGTTTTTCCATCAAACGCGCTTCCTGCTCCTCCCCCAGCGCCATTCCCAGTTCCATTCCCAAACCCACCTAAAGGCGTCAAAAACCGCCCTAATGCCCAACGAATCACGCCGCGACGAAAGGTAGGGGCCAGGCAGATAAAACCAATGGTGTCAGTAAAAAACCCAGGGGTCAGCAATAGTGCGCCAGACACTAATAATACGGCGCCTTCCAGTATTTCGAGGGCGGGGATTCCTCCGTTCGCGAGGGTACGGCGCACCCGGTTCAGGGTTGAAAAACCCTGAATGCGTAACAACCACGCACCCAGCACAGCCGTAAACACCACCATGAACACCGTAGGAAAAGCGCCAATGATGCCGCCGACCTCAATCAGCAGATAAATTTCCAGCAGTGGAATGGCTATAAACAGAATAAAGAGTATGGAAAGGGGATTCATAAATTGTATCCAGTGCCCACTTCTCTGTGGGTGGGCAGATGACGGGTCATTACCAGTATATCAGTGCTACATCAGCACTATATCAGAGCTTCCCGCAGGATATGCGGCCATGTTGTCCATAAAACAAGGAATTTGATGCAACGGATACCCGATCGCACATTATCGTAAAACCCCTAAAATCTGTTGCGGTACTCACCACGCCATACTTAATCACCCCACTATTGATCACATTATGCATACCGGCCAATATTGAAACAAACCGGGCCTTCCCGCATCTGTCATAAAGATCAAACGCTTATGTGACGCAGGGCATCGACTCATCCAGGCCAACATGTAAAGATATACGCCGATTTGAACGATATAACGGGAAGGACACAAACTATGTCGACGCCTCATTTCTGCTCGTGTTTTGCACCTGCCCGGATCAGGCAACGGCCAAGCACATCGCCGGAGAACGGGTAGATCAGCGTTTGGCTGCTTGCGTCAACATTGTGCCCGGCATCACTTCTATCTATCGCTGGCAGGGAAAACGGGAAAGTTCACAGGAATATTTATTGTTAGTGAAGACCAGCCAGGATGCGTACGAGGCATTGGAACAGGCCCTTACCGGACTGCACCCGTATGAACTTCCGGAGCTTATTGCTGTCCCCATAGAACGAGGACTAAGCGCGTACCTGGGCTGGATCTCGCAACAGACAGCACCGTAAACACAGCACGTTAATAATGTCATAAACGTATCAAATATCGAAACGATACACTAACGACACACACATTGAATTCAACAATATAAAATTGATCGGTAAAGAGACTTAATATGACCATCACGCATCGCCTGCTCATTCCCTTCCTGACTCTGCTCACATTATTTTTCACGCTTAGTACCGCTAGCTGGGCAGGCTTAGGTGGCAGCTTTGATGATGAAGAGCCCTTAATGCCTGATGACGCGTTTGCCATCACCACAACCGTTATTGATGCTAATACGGTGCGCGCTGAATGGGAAATTGCCGATAAATATTATCTCTACCGCAATAAGTTTAAATTTATCAGCACTACTGATGGTGTATCGCCCGGCGATATCAACTTTCCCAAAGGCAAAGTCAAAGAAGACGAATTTTTCGGCAAAGTCGAAACTTACCGCAAGCACGTTTCAGTCGACATCCCCATCGACAATATCGCGAGCGCAAAAACCCTGACGATGAAAATCACCTCGCAGGGCTGCGCAGACATGGGCATATGTTATCCACCACAAACTAAAACAGTCTCATTCACATTACCCGCCATGGTCACGGCTGCCGCTTCTTCTGGTGGTAGTAGTAGCAGTAACTTTAACCCGCTGGATGCTCTTAAAAGCCTCGGCAACAGCCTTGGCCTGACCACCGCCAGTGATGGTTTCCTGCACCCAGACCAGGCTTTTACTTTTTCAGCAGAAGCGATTGATGGCAACACACTGCGCGTCCATTGGGACATTGCCGATGACCTGTATCTTTATCAGAGCAAATTCAAATTTGAACTGAAAAATGCCAATGGCATTACCCTCGGCACGCCGGTAATGCCCGAAGGTAAAAAGAAATTTGATGAGGCCTTCGGTGATATGGTGGTCTATTACCATGACGTCGACATCGACGTACCCATGGTGCGCAGCAATCCCAATGCCAGCGATGTCATTCTAGTGGTCAAATATCAGGGCTGTGCTGACGCCGGTTTTTGCTATCCCCCCATTACCAAAGAGATGCCTGTATCCATACCGGCTGCCAGCACAGCGGGCGATGCCTCAATAAGCAATGGCAGCTCAAGTACAGGCGGCAGCGACAAACGCAGCTTCTTCAGTAATCTGTTGTTTGCTTTTGGCATTGGGCTGTTACTGACGTTTACGCCTTGCGTATTACCGATGATCCCCATTCTGGTCGGTGTGATCGTCGGTCAAAGTGGTGAAAAACCCACCAAAATGCGCTCCGGTATGTTGTCAACCAGCTACGTCATGGGTACCGCAGTCACTTATTCTTTCGCTGGCTGGTTAGCGGGCGCCTCGGGCCAGCAATTACAGGCATACACACAAAACGCCTGGGCCATTGGTATCGTTGCAGCTGTCCTGGTATTGCTATCCTTGTCCATGTTTGGTTTTTACCAGATTCAAATGCCTTCCTTCATACAATCGAAGCTGCAAATGAAGAGCCAAAATGTCAAAGGCGGTTCCATGACCGGCACCTTCTTTTTAGGCATGGTCTCGGCGCTCATTGTGGGGGCCTGTGTCACGCCACTATTAATGTTGGTGCTCGGCATTGCCATCCAGGCGGGTGACCCGGTCTTGGGTGCATCGATGATGTTCGCCATGTCCATGGGCATGGGCATCATCCTGGTAATGATGGGCGTTGGTGCTGGCCATTTACTGCCCAAAGCCGGTACCTGGATGGATACCGTCAAGTACGTCTTTGGTGCGCTGCTGATTGGTGTCGCTATTTACCTGTTAACACCATTACAAGGAGTTCCCCTCTTATTGTTATGGAGTATGTTCTTCATCGTTTGTGGAGTGTACATGGGCGCCACGCAAAACATCCCGGACGGCAGCAGCAACTGGCGCTTTTTATGGAAAGGCCTGGGCATTGTTGTACTGCTCTGGGGCGTACTGGCTTTGGTTGGCAGCGTCATGGGTAACCGCGACATTATGCAGCCCATGGATCTTTCGCACATGAACCTGGGTAACGCCCAGGGTGGAATGGCGCAAGGTGCTTCCGTCGATCCGCACGACCTGTTTATACCGCTCTATAGCACTGCTGACCTGGACAGAGAAATGGCAAAGGCCAAGTCTGCCGGTAAAGCCGTAATGCTGGACTATTACGCCAGCTGGTGTACCGATTGTCGGCGCATGGAAAAAGCGACCTTCTCGAATCCGCAGGTACAGAAAATATTTAATGAAAAGTTTGTTTTGTTACAAGTTGACGTAGAAGACCCCAACAATGCCGACACTGAAGCTGTCAAAAAACGCTTTAAGGTATTTGGGCCTCCAGCTATGTTATTCTTCGATAAAGAGGGCAAACAACGTAAAGACTTAGACTTTTATGGTTTCAAATCACCGGAAGACTTTATTGCTACCCTCAATAAAGTCTAATAAGTGGCCCCTATTTATCAGTGGCTACAACGTGTTATAAATGGCTACAAAGTGACCGTTGAACAACGTGCCAGTAACGACAGGGCGTCGCAACGATTTTTTATTGATAACCAATAATAATAAATACAATACACTCTGCATAAATGAGTGAACAAGACACAATCATAATGTGTCCAAAACCATAATCTACCCCGCTGCTGGCCCATTGATCGGAAAAATTAATAGGGCCGCAAATAACCTAATTGACAGAAATAGCATGAAAAAACCACTTCGTATTTTCGCTTATGTCGCGACCTTTGCCGCCAGCATGTGGGGCGGCAATTTGCTCGTCGACTACTTCACCGGCAATGCTCAGGGAAGAGAAGCCGCTCAAGCCATGGTGCAAAAACCGGCACCTGAATTCAATTTGAAGGATGTCTCCGGAATCATGCACAACTCCCATGAATGGGACGGTAAAGTGGTTATCCTGAATTTCTGGGCGACCTGGTGCCCGCCCTGTCGCAGTGAAACCCCTATGTTTGTTGAAATGCAGGAAGAATACGGTCCAACTGGCTTGCAATTTATCGGGGTCGCTATCGATAATGCAGAAAAGGTACAGGACTTCATGGATACCTATGGCATCAACTACCCGATGTTAATCGGTGAAGAAGACGCCATTCAAGCCGCCAAAGATTACGGCAACCGTTTCGGTGCCCTGCCGTACACTGTGGTCATCGACCGCAACGGCATGACCCGGTTTATCCAACGCGGCGAGATGACGCGTGAAATGGTGGAAACCACGATCAAAAGGCTGTTGTAGTCCACAAGAGCCCTCTGTAATTCACAATATATCACTGCTATCCACCGGTTAACCCAATACGCCGACTCACAGAGTCAGCACAAAAACATCGGAAAACCGCCCAAAAAAACGGACACTTCACGACAGCATTGCCCATTTTCTGGCCAATCATCACGAAAATCCAAAGTTTTCATCAGATTGCAGCGAAATTGCCGTAAACTTCGGCGATCCCCGCTTAACTCTCGAAATCCTGGACATCCCTTAACTATTGAGCCATAATCCGTGCACATTTAGCGGTATCACACCATTTTCAACGCAAATGTAGGGAAATTCGTGCAGATTGGCGGCAAGATGCCGCGTGACTCTATCTCTCTTCTCATGGGTCGACCTTACATCGGCAGAACGTACTGAATGTACAAAAATGAATACGGCATTTGTCAGCACTACAGTCAGCGCTACAGTAAGTCAGCGCTACATAAATAAAAATTAATAGAGCAAGTGCAATTAAAAGACGTCAATTTTAACCGTATACCTGAGCGTATGCACACTACTCAAAAAAACAGGCAGCCAAACAACAAATATTATGGCCAACATTCTTGTTCTTAATGGTCCGAACCTGAATCTGCTCGGTAGTCGTGAACCCGACCACTACGGCAAAACCACGCTCGACGATATAAACAAAGCCCTGAGCATCGCCGCTAAAACGGCAGGCCACACCTTGGGCCATTTTCAAAGCAATGCTGAACACGAATTAGTGAACCGCATTCACCAGGCCACCACTGACAAGGTTGAATTCATCATAATCAACCCGGCAGCCTTCACGCACACCAGTGTTGCGATACGCGATGCGCTCACCGGCGTGGCCATCCCTTTTATAGAAGTACACCTGTCCAACATTCATGCCCGTGAAGAATTCCGCCAAATATCCTATTTTTCCGACATTGCGGAAGGGGTTATTAGTGGGCTGGGCGCGCTGGGTTACCAGTTAGCGCTAGACGCCGCAATATCGCGGTTGAACTAAACCGTTTTACTTTTATCGTATAGCTTCACTACCGTATTAAACACTGCCTTAATGATTGGTTTAACGATTGGTTTAACGATTGATTTAATGATGGGCTTAACCACTGGCTTTAACGACTGGCTTTAACGACTGAACATAATGATTGTACGTAAACTACAACCATTCACGACAGCTTTACTATTTAGCTACTGACTACTTAGCAACAACTTAAAACTACAGGCCCAAACAATGGACATTCGCAAAGTTAAAAAACTTATCGAGCTGTTGGAAGAATCCAACATTGCCGAGCTGGAAATTCACGAAGGTGAAGAATCTGTACGCATCAGTCGTTACGGCTCTGGTGCCGTCGTCGCAGCACCTGCGCCAGTCATCGCTGTTGCGCCTGTTGCGGTTGCCGCTGACGCGGCTCCCGCAGAAAACACTGAAGCAGAAATAAGCGGCCATAAGGTGACGTCTCCCATGGTTGGCAGCTTCTATCGTGCGCCCACACCCGGTGCTGATTCTTTTGTAGAAATCGGCAAAACCGTTAAAGTTGGCGATACCCTGTGCATCATCGAAGCGATGAAACTGCTTAATCAAATCGAAGCTGACAAAGCAGGCAAGGTTAAAGCCATCCTCGTTGAGAATGGCGAGCCCGTGGAATACGGACAGACCTTGTTTGTGATTGAATAAGCACACAACACGTACATAACACTCGTTAGTTAAATTGCCTTTCCTGTCATTGAATAGCACCGTAAATCTGCTGACAACCGCAGCTAACAATTGCTACTAACAACAGCACGACAGGGCAATAACGAGTCATCAAAGACCAACAGATGAAAGCGAACCATGTTTGAAAAAATAGTGATTGCCAACCGCGGGGAAATCGCCCTGCGTATCTTACGAACCTGCAAAGAGCTGGGCATACAAACCGTTGCCGTACACTCTGACGTCGACAGCGACCTGAAACACGTGCGCCTCGCCGACGAAACCGTGTGTATCGGCCCGGCCTCGTCCACCGAGAGCTATCTGAATATACCGGCACTGATCAGCGCGGCAGAAGTTACCGATGCCGTCGCCATTCATCCCGGCTACGGTTTCCTTGCGGAAAACGCCGACTTCGCTGAACGCATTGAGCAAAGCGGCTTTACCTTCATCGGCCCCAGACCAGAGACCATCCGTCTCATGGGCGATAAGGTCTCCGCTATCAAAGCCATGCGCGAATCCGGCGTCCCTTGCGTACCCGGTTCTGACGGCCCCTTGGGTGACGACCCCGCCACCAACATGCGTGTCGCCAAAGAAATCGGTTACCCGATCATCATTAAAGCCGCTGCCGGTGGCGGTGGCCGTGGTATGCGCGTGGTGCACTCTGAAGCCGCATTGCTCAATGCCATTTCCCTCACCAGCGCCGAAGCCCAGTCATTCTTCGGCAGCGGTGTGGTATACATGGAAAAATTTCTGGAGAACCCGCGCCACATTGAAATTCAGGTACTTTCTGATCAACACGGCAACGCCATTCACCTGGGTGAACGCGACTGCTCCATGCAACGCCGTCATCAAAAGGTCTGTGAAGAAGCACCGGCACCCGGCATCAGTGAAGAATTGCGCGCCAAAATTGGTGGGCGTTGTGCCGAAGCCTGCCGTACAATCGGCTATCGCGGCGCCGGTACTTTTGAATTCCTGTACGAAAATGGCGAATTCTATTTCATTGAAATGAACACCCGTATTCAGGTAGAGCATCCTGTCACCGAGATGATTACCGGCGTGGATTTAATCAAAGAACAAATCCGCATCGCCGCCAATCAGCCGTTGAGCTATAAACAGGAGGACATCAAAATTCGTGGTCACGCCTTTGAATGTCGCCTCAATGCCGAAGATGCAAAAACCTTTATGCCGTCACCAGGCACCATCACCCAGTTTCATGCACCGGGTGGGTTAGGCGTACGCGTTGATTCACACATTTACAACGGCTACCGGGTACCGCCCTACTACGACTCAATGATCGGCAAACTTATCGTACACGGCGACACCCGAGAAATCGCCATGGCACGCATGAGAACCGCCCTTGGAGAATGTGTCATCGAAGGCATTAAAACCAACATCCCACTGCAACAAGAAATTTTCAACGATGCCGCGTTTGCCGCCGGCGGTACCAACATACACTACCTGGAAAAAAAGCTAGGGATTTAAAACAAAGTGCTGAGTATAAAGACGAGTGCTGAGTGCTAAGAACTGGTTTTTGTAGGTCACGTTGCGAAGCTACGTGACGACCACTTTTAGCCGAGACGAGAATAGGTGTGCTCGATTAAGCCGTTGCGTCACGTAGCGGCGCAACATGACCTACATTACTCAATACTGAGGACTGAGAATTGAGTGAAAATCGGTGCTCTTTTTTACTTAGCACTCGGCCTTTAACACTTTACACTAAATAAAATCGATACCGATTTCAATACCTGGAGAAAATGCTAGGGGCTTACAACAAAGTGCTGAGGGCTAAGGACTGAGTGAAAACAACACTCTTTTTTTACTTAACACTCCGCACTTAGCACTCAGCACTAAATAAAAATGCCCTGGCTACAATTAACCTTTGAAACCACACCGGAAGATGCTGACTCATTTTCTGACTTACTCAGTGAGACCGGCGCTAACGCGGTGACTTTTCTCGATAGCGCGGACCAACCATTGTACGAGCCGCCCGTGGGCGAAACGCCGCTGTGGTCACGTACGCGTATTATTGGTTTGTTTGACGCCGGTACCGATATGGGTGCTGTGTTGTCACAAATCAGTGCTGCCATTACACCGAACAAGCTGCCCGACCATCGCATATCTCCGCTGGAAGACAAAGACTGGGTACGCGAATGGATGGAAAATTTTAAACCCATGTCCTTTGGTGAGCGACTGTGGATAGTGCCAAGCTGGACCCCGGCGCCGCACCCGGATGCCGTCAATATATTGTTAGACCCTGGACTGGCATTCGGCACCGGCACCCACCCTACCACTGACCTCTGCCTGCAATGGTTGGACAAGCACGGCGCTGAACACGATGCAGAAAACAAGGAAGTCATCGACTACGGCTGCGGCTCTGGGATACTGGCCGTAGCAGCTGCCAAACTGGGTGCTGGCCACGTATGGGCCGTCGACAACGACCCGCAAGCACTCACCGCTACGAAGGATAACGCCGATAAAAACGGTGTCGCAGAACACATTACCGCCGTATTACCCGGTGCCTTGCCCCACGTACAAACGCCATTACTACTGGCCAACATCCTCGCTCAACCTCTTATGGAATTTGCCGAACGATTCTCCACACTCGTCATCCCCGGTGGACATATCGTGTTATCCGGCATACTCATTGACCAGGCCGAGCAAGTCACCGCCAGCTACACCCCCTGGTTTGATATGGATGAACCAAAGATAAAAGATGAGTGGGTGCGCTTGAGCGGGCGTCGAAAAGAGTAACCGCGCAGCCCGGTATTTTTAACGCTTCAGGAAAATTAACGGGTATTCAAAGTGGCTATAAACTCTCGCAAAGCCGCCAAAAAGAGATCTTTATCCAACAATGTGGGCCACCGCACATTTAATTCTATTCTTTATTAGGGATTCACTACAATTGAATAGATAGCCCGCATTATCCTCCCTGACATATAGGGCTCTGGCCACCCGTTCCTTTGCGTGTGCTTCGTGTTTTTACCTGAGCATCAATAGGGCGATAGCTATCCTGGCACCCCAAGTTCAACTTCAACCCCATTGTCTTTACACCATTCACGTAATGCCGTTTCCTGCGCTGCATTTTCATACTCATACTATTTTTCGATCAACGCTTTACGCTCAAGGAGGCTCTTAAATTTGGCATACGCGCCACTTTATTCGGAAAATTGATTTAATTTTGTCTATATCTTCCGACAAAAATTGGGTTGAAAATGCTAAAACGAGAACTTTCCCCAGATCCAAATCATTCTTATGAGGAAGTGCGGCATACTTGTCGTTGTCATCAATATCATCAGGGAACGCTTCGTCATCATCACCGAATTCGTTATCGCCAAGCCCTGAGACCCAATAGGTTTTACCCGTTTGTACGTTCACATAAGCTTCATTTTCACCCGATGGAGCAAAGTTTATAAATTCAAATGCGATTTCCACGTCATTGTAATCGATCATTATATATTCCTTTGTTTACTCTTTCCCTTGAAGCAATATCGCTATTAACACCCAGGATACACGTCCTCTATTTAGCAGAAAAATGGGAAGCAATCACCATTAACCATTTCCCATGCTCGTTAGCGTGTCGAATCGATGTATTTTTGCTAGTGTGAGGTTTAAAGCAATTCCGTGTTGTAAACGCAAAGGACACAAAGGCGCAAAGGACACTGAAAAAATCAATGCGGGTTTTTCTCTCAGCACTTCTCGCTGAGCACTTCGCACTCAGCACCCCAACGGGTTGGCTCTTCACTTTCAGACATCTCAGATATTGTTAACTTTTTCAGCAAGACTGCCGATTATTTAACCACTGTATTCCTTAGTGACTCCATTACCAGGAATTGAATCGGCATATGAACCCTCTTAAATACCGTTTGCCTGACCTTGGACAAGATGACGTCGGTTCACTGCATCCACAGCCTACTGCTCTTACTGCCTGGATTGAAGCGCAACCTACGATTAATGTGCAGTCTACTGCGCCGCTATTGCTGACGTTGTTGCAAGACTATAACCGCTGCAATATGCCGGCATCGGTACGGTTAAAGGCCTCAATCACACTGCAACCGGTGATCGATCAGGTACTCCACCAACTTCACGTTCAGTACCAGCATGAGTCTTTGCCTTTACGTAAAAGTGCACTGGCACATGCTGGCCAAGCTTCGCAACTGTTGGAGGAAGCCGCATTTGCCTACAAACGGGTTGTTGCTGATTCGGTGAGTGATTCAGATGAACACAATCTCAAAATAAACGTCATGGCGGCGGCTTTACGGCTGACGATTGATCAACTGGGTCAGCAATTACTGGAGTCTTACTCGCAATACTCGCCGCCAATCAAAGGGCTTTGGGGGGAACTCCATCGCACTTATCAGCTCGCCGAACGTACGGGTTTGCATACTCAAGCACTAACAGAAGAAGCTAACGACGGGGAAGATGTTCATAATCCGTTTGCAACGGTTCAGCATGGTTATTTGCGGGTTGCTCTACTGGCTCTGACCATGCCTAACCATTTAATGCCGGGGCAGGCTTCATTAATTTACGGTTATTTGGCTAAGTGGACCGTGGGCTGTCGGATGTTAACAAGCAAGGTTACGGAAGCAAAAACCGGCGATATTGTCATCGACCTGGCGGGTGAACGCCCCCCGGCTGTGGCAACAGGGTATGCGCGCTTTCGCCCCATCGCCGGTCGTTTTTTGGACATCACTAAACTACAGAGCAAGTTAGACGGCATTAGCGCCAGCGTGGATGAACAACAACAATCTCGTCATCATCTACCGCTCACTATCGCCGAACGCCTGCGCCGTGATTTATTAACCCGCTTACGCAAGGCGTGGGAAGGACGTGCTGAACGCACTAGCGACCGTGAATCAGACATGTCCACGCAAGTTTCTCTGGGTGTGGGTCTGGATGTCTGCCATCATTTCATCAGCAATGAAGCAACATTTAACCCGGAGCAGGATGAAATTCAATTTCATCGTCCACAGGAAACCAGCAGTGGCTTGGAGCTGATGCCGAGTGGCAGTACGCTGGAGCTGGAGGCACCTGGCAGTACTACTGAACAAGGCCTTGATGAGACTCGTGTCTCGCGCTTCGGTGAAAAAATCGATGTGTGGGATGCCATTCACGAAACCGAAATCCATGCCCGCAGTAAACGCGAGGCAGCCATGGCGCATTTCCGTGTAGAACCCTGGTTATGTGTCAATCAAAGTGCCGGAGGAATGGCTTTGCAACGTCTGCCGGATACATTGTCGCGTTGCCGGGTGGGCGCCGTGGTTGTCTTTCAGGCTGACGATCAAGCCAAACTCCAAACCCTGACCGACAGTGATCATGCCGATATCAATAATGGGCAAACCCCAAAATGGAAGGTCGGCGCTTTACGTTGGCTACAGAATAATGCGGGTGATGACTTTACCATCGGCATTATGGCATTGGCCGATGATTGCACGCCTGTGGCGGTGCGCGCTATTGGTGGCCCTGGTACGGGTGGCGAATATTTTCGCAGTTTGCTCATTGACCGTGTTTGCCCACGTGCCAATGTTAATAACGATACTATGGATACAACGGATACTACGGATACAAACACCGCTTCCGCACTGCTGGTGCCAGCCAGCATTTTCGATATCGGCACACAATTGGTACTTAATCGCCAGTCCCGGCTAGAGTATGTGCGCCTGACGCAAATGGTTGAAACCACTAGCGCCTATTCAATGTTTGTTTTCAAACACATTGAAGTGCCACCCTCTGAACAAGCCAAAATCAGCGCCATTCAAAAATAAGCCTGTAATTTTATTTCTGCATATCTTATTGTAGCCCTCATTATGTATACCCAATGCCCTCATTGCGAAGCGATCTTCCAACTCACCACCGAGCAGCTTAAAGCCGCCAATGGTGAAGTGCGCTGTGGGCAATGCCTGACTGTTTTCAATGGCCTGAGCCACTTGAGTGATAGTATTCCATCCCAAAGTGAAACGGCCGGCCTCCCCCACTCAGCGCCCGCCGCTCACGCCAGTGAACAGCCGGCTCATGATTTACCATCGCTGGAAACTACTCAGCAAGACACCGCTGACCAAGACATTACGAACCAGAGTACTGCTGACCAGGGTGCTACTGACCTGGGTACTACTCACGTAGATACTACTAACCTGAGTACAACAAACCTAGAGACTACAAACCAAAGTCACAAGGATATTTTTAGCGAAGTTGTTGCTACGGCAAGCCAGCATGAGTTACCCACAGAAGAACTGGATCGCTTTGAGGCATTTTTATCCCATGAGAGCCAGGCGGGTGATGAGACTGCTGAATCACGTCAGGACTTTAGCGGCGACGACGCTACGCACAATCACGTCAACCCTGACGATTTAGCGGATACCGGAAATTCTACCAACGCTGCGGTGGAGGACGTGCTTAACGATGCGCTTAACGATGTACTTAACGAAGACCATTTTTCACCCTCTGACCCAAGCGTTAGTCCAGACAGCATTATTCCCGGTGATACTCTTTCAGGTGACACTTATTCTAGTAATGCTTTTTCTGGTAACCCTGACACAACAAAAGCAACTGACAATACTGCCAGGCAAGTTGATCCTGTAGTCCCAGTCCCAGTCCCAACCACTTTTGCGCCCGAAAAGGGATTGCCTGAACGTTCATCGGCAAACGAATCTACAGCGCCTATTGACGATACTCAATTACTTGTCGATGATGATTTTTCCGAATTTCATGCCTTATCGAGTGACGAGCCTCTGCCCACCAGAGACAATAAGCCGGATTTTTCCGCGAACGTCATTCCGCCTTCTCATCTCAAAGAAATGCCATCGTTTGCGGGTGGTGAATCCATGTTCGATAGTAATGAAGCTATTATTATCGAAGATACCGATCTGTCGCCCATGGGCTCGCCAGATTTTACTGACAACCTGGAACCGTCTACGGCTAATGTCAACGAAAAGGGCATTTCATCGGTTGACTCCCGTCACGACAATCAGCCTGCTGACACAGACCGGATAACCCCTGCATTTACGGCAGAAACCGAACAACAAAGCCCCTCTCAAGAAGACGTTTTTGACGCCGCCAATGTCCCCAGCCTGATTATGGAAGATCTACAGGCCGCCAAAGCCGAACACCTCCGGCCACCGACCATGCCCTGGGTCATTGGCAGTTTGGTACTCATGCTGGCCCTGGTACTCCAAGTGGTTTATCACTCACGAGACGAGTTGGCCAGAGATGCCGACCTGCGCCCCTGGCTTATTCAAATGTGTCAAATAGCCAATTGCTCCATTAACCAGCCTTACGATATTAAACAGATTGAGATCATTGGCCGTGAGGTGCGTACACACCCCACCGCCCCCAAAGCACTCATCGCCAGCACCACGCTCATTAATAATGCCTCTTTTGTACAACCATACCCCTTACTGACCGTGATTTTCTCGGACATCAATGGCAGATTAATGGCCCGGCGACAATTCACGCCCCGTGAATACCTGAGTAACACTGTTGATCTCACTGCCGGTATGACACCTGATTTACCCGTACGCATCGAGCTAGAATTGGTTGACCCGGGCAAAGCAGCTGTAAACTATGAGTTTCATGCCGACCTGGATCCGCGAAATACCCGACCGTTAACCTGATAGAGTGCCAAAACTTCACCTGAAACAGCTTGGACTTAATCTAATCCCAATAATAATATCCTGTAATTATCATGGCTTAGGGTAATTTCACTGAAAAAAGCACTTCTGCGCCTTTTCTCGCCTACGGGTTAAGAGTAAAATCACCCGCCAGTTTTCCCCTCAATATGCACGTGCCAGATTGACCTGCGTATTTAGCACTTCGCATCAGGACGTAAAGACAAGGCTCTACAAGCACTATGCAGATAGGCCCGTACACACTAAGCAACCAACTTATCCTCGCGCCTATGGCGGGTGTGACTGATCGTCCGTTCCGGCAATTATGTAAAAATCTGGGCGCGGGTATGGCCGTATCAGAAATGGTCGCCTCAAATTCACTACTCTGGGGCTCAGAAAAAACCAAGCGGCGCGCCAATCACGATGGCGAAACGGATCCCCGCTCGGTACAGATTATGGGCGCAGACCCTCAAATGATGGCTGAGGCAGCCCGTTACAACGCCGATAATGGCGCCCAGCTTATCGACATTAATATGGGCTGCCCGGCAAAAAAAGTCTGTAATGTCGCTGCAGGTTCGGCGCTATTGCAAAATGAAACACTGGTGGCTGAAATTCTCGACGCTGTTGTTGGCGCTGTGGACATTCCCGTCACCCTCAAAATTCGTACGGGTTGGGATACCGACAATCGAAACGGTGTGGCTATTGCTCACATCGCTGAGAATGCTGGCATTCAATCTCTTGCTGTGCATGGGCGGACTCGCGCCTGTGCCTACAAGGGTGAGGCTGAGTACGATACCATTGCCGCCATAAAAGCGGCGGTGAATATTCCGGTAGTGGCAAATGGTGATATCACCACTCCGGAAAAGGCAAAACTGGTGTTAGAATACACCAAGGCAGATGCAGTAATGATTGGCCGTGCAGCGCAGGGGCGACCCTGGATTTTCCGCGAAATCGACCATTATTTAAAAACCGGTGAAAAACTTCCGGAGCCCACGACAGCAGAGGTGCGTGACATTTTACTAGAGCACCTGCAAAATCTGTATGCATTTTATGGAGAATACACAGGAGTTCGCATGGCGCGTAAACACATCTCCTGGTACAGCAAAGGGCAACGGCACGGCGCTGCATTCCGCCAAGCGGTCAATCGAGTAGAGACCGTCGAAGAGCAACTACAAATAACAAAAGACTTTTTCGACATTTTGTTGGTTCGGGAGGAACTAGCCGCATGACTATTCATTTTCAAAGTACCGACGCCGTGGCGGGGGCAGCCATTGAGCATTTGGAAGACGAACAAAACGTACCCTTGAGTGGACACATTAAATCCATGTTAGAGGGATATTTTAACGATTTGGACGGACATCCACCCGCAGACTTATACCAAATGGTATTACAGGAAATAGAACAACCATTACTGGAAAGTGTATTACATTACACCCGTGGCAACCAAAGCAAGGCCGCGATTGTATTAGGGCTCAACCGTGGTACTTTACGCAAAAAGCTCAAGCAGTACGATTTAAACTAACTCGGGTTACACCGGTTATCTGGGGGCCTTATGGCCCCCTTTGTATTTAATGACGGTTTTTTCACTGCTGTCCCGTTAACATTGTTCCGTCATTCCGGCGAAGGCCGGAATCCAGAGTGTCGTTAAAACCACTGGGTTCCAGCCTTTATGCCCCAAAGGGTATTCGCCGGAATGACGGAGGGGCATTATTGATATTTGTGTCTCTAATTTCTCAAAGCTGCGCGCATTATCGGTTTAACCACTACACATACTCACGTTAATGGGACTGCTGCGAAGTTTTTTACATTTTTTTGCCACAGAAAGCACAAAGGAAAAAGTTGGGGGGGTTCCGACCAAGCACTTCCTCTACGCCTTCATGTCGGTAGTTGATCCACATTTAACATTAAACAGGTTTCTCATTATGTCCACCATCAAACGCGCCCTTATCAGCGTCTCCGACAAAAACGGTATTCTCGACTTTGCCCGCGATTTAAGCGGTCACGGCGTGGAAATTCTCAGTACCGGCGGTACCGCCAAACTACTGGCCGACAATGATATCGAGGTCGTCGAAGTCTCAGACTACACCGGTTTTCCGGAAATGATGGATGGCCGGGTCAAGACACTGCATCCTAAAATACACGGCGGCCTATTGGGTCGACGCGGCATCGATGATGAAGTGATGGCCGAAAATGGCATTGCCCCCATCGATTTGGTTGTGGTCAACCTGTACCCCTTCGAGCAAACCGTGGCAAAACCCAACTGCGACCTGCTCACCGCTATCGAGAATATCGATATTGGCGGCCCCACCATGTTACGTGCTGCGGCAAAAAACCATAATGCCGTTACTGTGGTCGTGGATGCCAAAGATTATGCCCGCGTCATTAGTGAAATGAACAATAATGACGGCGCAGTCACCGCTGACACACGTTTTGACCTCGCCACCAAAACCTTTGAGCACACCGCCGCTTATGACGGGGCCATTGCCAACTACCTGGGTGCTACGCAATTAGATGGCAATAAATCCGATTTTTCGCGGACCCACAATGGCCAATTCCTGAAAGCGCAGGAATTGCGTTATGGCGAAAACCCACACCAAAAAGCCGCCTTCTACGTAGAAGCCCCTTCTGCAACAAAAACAAGTGAAGCCAGCATTTCCACTGCTGTGCAGTTACAGGGCAAAGAACTGTCCTTCAACAATATCGCTGATACAGATTCTGCACTGGAGTGCGTTAAACAGTTTACCGACACCGCCTGTGTCATCGTCAAACACGCCAACCCCTGTGGTGTGGCCGTCACTGGCAGCCAGTTGGAAGCCTACGACCGCGCCTACCTTACCGATCCCACTTCCGCTTTCGGTGGCATCATCGCCTTCAATCGTCCTTTAGATGCCGAAACGGCCAAAGCCATTATCGAACGTCAATTTGTCGAAGTGATCATCGCTCCCAGTATTAACGACGATGCCAAGCCTATTTTGGCCGAAAAGAAAAATGTGCGTGTCCTGGAATGCGGCGAATGGGGCAACAAACGTGCCGCAGGCCTGGATTACAAACGTGTTAATGGTGGTTTACTGGTACAGGAGCGCGACCTGGGCATGGTCAGCCAGGATCAACTGAAAGTGGTTACCCAACGCGCGCCCAACGAACAGGAAATGCGTGATCTGCTCTTCACCTGGCAAGTGGCCAAGTTCGTTAAATCCAACGCCATTGTCTACGGCAAAGATGGCATGACCATCGGCGTAGGCGCAGGCCAAATGAGCCGCGTCTATAGCGCCCGCATCGCCGCCATAAAAGCCGCCGATGCAAAACTAGTCGTGAAAGGCTCCGTCATGGCCAGCGATGCCTTCTTCCCGTTCCGGGATGGGTTAGACAGCGCCGCCGAAGCCGGCGTAAGCGCCGTCATCCAGCCCGGCGGCTCAATGCGAGACAACGACGTCATCGCCGCCGCCGACGAGCACGGAATCGCCATGGTGTTTACCGGGATGCGGCATTTTAGGCATTAAAACAGAAGTTAATCTCTGGAGGGAAAACACTTTTCCCTCCCTCCAATAAAAATGGGATGGGTAGAGAGGGTAGGGTTAGCTTCATAAATAACCACCCGGTTATCTGCTCCACCAAGAACGGCACTCCGGATGCAGGGTAATAACCACGATATCTGGCAGTTCATGCCTCTTTTGCCTGTTGACGCGCGGATCTTCCATGCTTGAAAAATGAAAGAGTATTGAGGCTATCGATGGCTTTATCATTTGGTTCCATTCAAACGGATAACTTCAGTACCTCATTATTCTACATTCAGATTTCAAGAACGATTGCCTTGATATACCAATAGCAAAGCCTTCAACCTGAATAAATCAGTTGGATCTACTGCGGATGCCTATTTTCGCCTAAGAGTGCCTACTTTCGCCTTAGGGCGCCTACTTTTGGTGGTGGTGGTAGACACTCTCGCTATAATCCAACTGATTTATTCAGGTTCAAAGAAATGCGTAAATCGATTATTCTATTCTGCTTATGGCGCATTAACCAATGTCATTAAGTTAAGCCTGATTTTCTGTTACAGGTGAGCGAGTATATCCCAACATCATTGGCGACGTTGGGGTTCGCAAGCTCACCGCCAACCTACCAACAGTCGATAATCCGTTAACTTAATGACATTGGTGCATTAACTGTTTTGGCATCATGTTAAGAATGGGGCGCACTTACAGGTCGCCCCTTGGGGATTTATTTTTTGAAGCCTTTACCCATGCAACGAGGGATAAGAGCCTTACAGCGTTTAGCTGTTATATTGATAGTTCTACTGGTAGAAGATGATGTCGCACCGAACTTGTCTTTGACTGTTAATGTGACCACATATTGCCCTGGGCTTGCATAACGATGCCCCCAATCACGTAGGGCTTGAGAAGGGCCGTAGCTATTTCCATCCCCGAAATCCCACAACCAGGTAGTAATTTCATCACCATCGGGATCATAAGACATATCTGAAAACCTTATCGGATTCACAGTTGTCATTGCCTGAGCTGGCAAACCAAAGCTTGCATGTGGCGCTTGATTGCTTCCGCTTAGTATCTCGATTGGGCGATTAAATGGATTTGAGGCATGATACCCATCCGTAGCGACAGCAGAAACGGCGTAGCTTCCTGGTGCAGCATACCTGTGGGTAGTCCTCGTACCATAATAGCCACTATTTCCATCGCCAAAATCCCAGAATACGCGAAGATTCTGTCCATCATCAGGATCGTCAATACGGGCATTGAGTTGAATGTCTCTACTCGCAGAAGGTGTCCCTATCCCTGCCGTTATCTCAAACTGAGTGCTTCTGCGCCTCTACGCATCTGCATTCTCAGCGTACACAACACCTAAAATGTGAACTTATTATGTAAATTCAAAGCTCAATTGACCCGGACTGAGAACTTTGCACTTAGTCCCAGACCTGAATTCAGGTACAATTTGAGGATATTTATCTGAAAAGTGGTTACCTGACTATGGAAAAGCTCACCCATTCCCCTCGCCATTGGCCTTCCGGAAAATCAATTTCGTCGAAGTTTGGCTTGTTCCTTTTGCTATTGCTATTGCTACCATTACTTTCTGGCTATGCTTCCTCAGCACTAGCTGAGCGCGTTGATAATATTGCTCCCCGTATTGTCGGTGGTACGGCCGCAGCCCCCAATGCATATCCTTGGTCTGTTGCACTGCTGTACGCGAATGATAGCAATAGTTTTAATGCGCAGTTTTGTGGTGGCACATTGATTGCTGACCGTTGGGTGCTCACCGCAGCCCACTGTGTTGACAGCATCTCCGTTGCCACAAATATTGACGCAGCCATTGGTATCGCCGATTTAGATGATATAAATGCGACTAACCGCATTACGATAAGCGATATATTTATACACCCTCGTTACGGTACTGATTTTCAGGACAATGACATCGCATTACTGAGGTTGAGCACACCCTCAACCGCTACTGTCGTTGCCCTTGCGGACAATACACTCACTAACGCCATATACACCAGCACCAATAATCTTTTGACGATAATTGGCTGGGGTAATACCAGTAATACCGGCCCCCCTATTTCCTCTACCTTATTACAAGAAACTCAAATACCTCCATTTGATTTCACCAACTGTAGTCAGATCTACACATTGGGATTCACCAATAACATGATTTGCGCCGCGGGCTCTCCTAGCGGTGGTAAAGACACCTGCCAGGGCGACAGTGGTGGACCTATGGTATACTTCAATCCAAATGACAACTTATTGTACCAAGCTGGAATCACAAGTTTCGGCGGGGGTTGTGCGCTACCCGATATACCCGGTGTGTACACTCGTGTTGGTAATTACCTCGATTGGATAAACGGTACCATTACATTCGCCTCAAACTTTCCGGATGGATATCAATTTGGATACCACGGCATTGAACGTCCTTATTCCAAAATACTAACCATCACCAATAACTCCGACGATGACATAACCATTAACAATGTCAGTCTGTCAACGATGACTGATTTCAGTATTTTCGACCAAACGTGTACTTCAGGAACGCTCCCCAGCTCCGGTAGTTGCACGATCACTCTTCAATTTTTGACAACAAACATCGGCTCTCAACAGGATGTCCTCAACATAGAATTAAACACAGGCATCATCAGCACTATTATTAATGGTATCGTTTTAGGTGTTGTTGATGCAGAGAGTCTCGATGAGACACCCGCTCGTACCTGGTATAGCGGGGGTGATGCCATTTGGAGCAATAGCAGCGTAACCAATAGTAATGGTGGCACGGCCATGCGTAGTGGAATCATTGCCGATAATGAATCTACTGTTTTGCTAGGATACTTCACCGACCTAAACGGGCCCAATTTCCGCTGGAAAACGTCCACTGAGTCCGACTTTGATATTTTGAACCTTTATATCGACGGGGAATTAGCGACGTCTATCAGTGGCAACAGGGATTGGGGCCGGTGTAGTGCCCTCATCTTTACCGGTGGTGAACATCGAGTAACCTGGGTTTATAAAAAAGATGCTTCTGAAAATAACTTCCTGGATACCGTTTGGCTAGACAGCGTAAACACCCCGTTCAGTGGCAGCACTGCTGGGTGCCAGGGGACACTGATAGACGATAGTGGAACTGGCGGCAACGGTGCTGGAAGTAGCGGGTTTGGTGGAGGTGGAGTGTTTAACGGATTCTTCTTACTGGCATTGCTCTTGTTAGGCTTACTCAACCCGCTATTAAGCGTTATCCCCAAAATGACGCTTAATAATGATTTATAAAGGGGGTTGCCACTGTGGCGCCGTGCAATTTGAGGTTGAAGCACCCGAATCAATGACCTGTCAGGATTGTAATTGCAGTATTTGCTCAACATCCGGATACCGGCATTTAATCGTGCCGAAATCTGCGTTCAAGCTACTACAGGGAGAGAACACCCTAACCACTTACACTTTTGATAGCGCCGAGGCTAAACATACGTTTTGCAAAATATTCGGCATTAAATTTTTTTTCCGCGCTCAAACCCTGACAGGTATAGTATTAACGTTCGCTGCATTGATCCGCAGCCAACAGCATTAATCATTGAAAAGTTCGACGGTAAAAATGGGGAATTGCATGCGCATACACTTTCTCATCTTAGCGTTGAAACATAGCCAAAACGGAGAATGATTTTAAAACACATGAAAAATACCGTTCAGCTTTCATTGCTTCTTTCCATCGGTCTGTTGCTATTGAGTGTGCCGGCATTCGCCAAACCGGGTATTCCCGCTGTACACAGCATATCGATCCAACAAGACAATATAGTGTTCAATGTCACCAGTTTTGGTTGTAGCCAGGATGCGGATTTTGAATTAAAGGTGGAAGACGGGCAGCGAATCACTCTATATCGCACACGTCCTGATCTCTGCAAACGCGCACCCATGGTGATACAGATAAAACGTTCTCTTCAAGAGGCGGGCTTATCCATGCAACGGCCTTTCTCTGTCATCAATCCTTTTTCGCCACCACCCGTAAAGCGCAAAGGTAAACCTGAAAAATATCCTTCAAAGGGTAAAGCAGGCTACAAATAGCTGATGTAAACGTTGAGGATGTTACCCGTTAGTTTTTATTGCAGCCCCATTTTATTGAGTTCATCAATAAGATTCAGCATCAATTGTTCGCCACTGGTGCCCATACCCTTGCAGAGTAAATCGGCATCACGTTCACCATCAATCAGGCGTTTGATGTTCCCCCCCAACAACCCCATATCTCCCGGTGCCTGAGTCATTTGTTCAGCCATCATTGAAACTGCTTGTAAAGCCTGTGCGTCGCCATGACTCGCAGCGTAAATCATTTCCGCCAAACCAGGAGCCGCTTGAGTGGCGTCGCCTTGTTGATTAACGTCCGGCAATGTTTCCGGGTTTTGCAGGCCCGCGAGAATCGACCGAACAATGACCGTATCTTCTTCATCCAGGCCATTGAGCAAGGACTCATTCCGGTTACCAGAGACAATCATACGAATCACTCTCACCATCTCAGACCATCCCTGTTGAATGGCTATTTCCAGTATTGATTCAAGCTCGGCACGTCCATCACTATTACTACATGACATCACTACTTGATTGATCAACATCGCATGAGCCATGCGGATTTGTTGCTCGCGGTCAGGGATTGGCATTTTAATGTCCTTTAGTGCTGAGTGCTTAGTGCTGAGTCAGTAGGTTGGGGTGAGCGGGAGCGAACCCCAACAATGGTGGCCAATTAAATCTGCAATGTTGGGGTTCCTAACGTCACCCCAACCTACATTACTTAGTCCTCAGTCCTCAGTCCTAGTCCTCAGCACTCAGCACTAGCCCCTAATGCGGTTTGGCATTGATCTCTTTAAAAGGCTCTACGTACTTTTCCACATATTCTTTTGCCAGGGATTCCGCTTGTTTCTGCTGTTCTGTACTCATCAACGAGAAGGCATAATCCCGACTCTTGGCAGCGGTTTTGTCGGTTTGAGCCGCCGCCGCATTCAGCCAGGCATAGGCTTGCACATCATCTTGTGGAACCCCCTGCCCCTTGCCATACAAAAGCCCCAGGTTTCGCTGTGCATCGATGATCCCCTGCCTGGCCGCCTCGTTCCACAAATCCAAAGCCTTGGCAATATTCTGTGTAACACCCGAGCCCTGATAATAAAGTCCGGCCAGTGCTGCCTGGGACTTACTGTCTCCTTGATCGGCCAGTTTTTCCCACCAAACAGCCGCTTTGGCAAAATCCTGCGGCACACCTTTACCGTAGGCATACATCTGAGCCAGATTAATTTGTGCAGTGACATTGTCCTGATTTGCCGCTTTCAGATACCAAAACACGGCCTTTTCATAGTCCCGCTGCCGCCCCTGACCCTCGTAGTACATCCACGCTAATGCTTGCTGGGCACGCGCATCGCCCTCCTCCGCCAGCGTTGAAAACTCCTCAAAAGCAACGGCAAAATTCCCGTCATTGGAGGCAGATACTGCCTCATCAAACCCTGCGATTGCCTGGGAGGCAGCCAACATCCCCCAAAAGCACAACATTCCAACCTGTAATAATTGCTTCATCATCAATACGACCCTGAAATATACGAAAACTATACATAAAGTAAACAAAACTAGACACTGATTTTACGCAAAGATGGAATAACAAGACAGTGTCCGTTTCAATCCCGTTAACCTATCCCGCTAACAATGATATTGTATGGCCTCGTTTTCTCATTAACCGCCAAGAAACCGGAAAATCACGTTGCACTCCGGTTTCGGCACAACATTGAATAACAACGCCATTGAATACTCTCATACAAAAATCGCTCCCTGTCTGGTTATTTCTGCTTTGCCTGCTGGTTTTCGGGCGCGCCCTGATGGGTGATTTTGTCATGGATGATTGGCCGGTTTTCAAAGAAAACAGCAAAATCACCGACATCAAGCACATTCCAGACTATTTTACGTCGGGTGTGTGGGCGAATACGGACCTGTCGGAACAAACGGGTGTGGGTGGACACACCCTCTACCGCCCGTTGTTTTTACTGACCATTAACATCGGCCATCAGCTGTGGGGAGATAGCGCACTCGGCTATCACGCCCTCAATCTTGTTCTGCATGGCATCAATACGATATTGGTTTATTTCCTGATCGTCGGTTTTTGGTCGTCAGCCTCTCGAATGACGGCGGGTATGGCCGCGGCGATATTTGCCGTTCACCCGGTGCACGTGGAGTCTGTCGCCTGGATTGCCGGTATTACCGACCCGCTCGTGTCACTCTTTTTACTCAGCGGATTTTTGTTGCATCGACGAATGAAATTATTGCAGCGAGAAAGCCCTCATGCGGGGCGGCTGCTCATGATTGGCGCTCCCCTGTGTTATGCATTGGCGTTGCTGTCTAAAGAAACGGCGATTCTGTTTCCTCTGTTGTTGCTTATCTTTGATGCCCTTTTCTATCGTACTTCACTAAAAACACCCAAAGTCATCGTGCAGTATGTTGCCTATACCGTATTACTCATTCTGTATTTCATGTTGCGCAGCAATGCATTGGAAGTAGGAGAGCTAACCGCCGACACTCTCAACAATAGCGGCTTGTGGTCGCGTATGGATTTTCAAAACTGGCCTGTATTACTGGCATTTTCAGCCCATTATGTACAACTGCTCTTCTTTCCATCGCCACTGGAATACTATTACGCAATACCTGACACCGGTATCATGGCGCTTACATTCGGCGGTCTGATGATACTCAGCGCAATCCTTTACCTGCCCAAAGCCCTCAATAATGGCGGCGGTAAGCTCTATGCATTGTCTTTGGCCTGGGTGATTTTATTCCTGTTACCCGCCTTGCCCATTGCCTTATTCAGTGAACCTGTATTCGCCACTCGTGTGTTATATCTTCCCTCTGTTGGGTTTTCATTATTCCTGGCCTGGTTAATTCATTACTCTCATGGGCGTTCAACAACGCTGGCAATGACAAGCAAAGTGGCCACATCCATCCTGTTAATCTGGTTTGCCATGGCGACAATGATTGAAACAGAAGACTGGCAGAATGATACTGCTTTTTATTCTCAAGCCATGAAAACCACCCCGGATTCTTACAAACCCGTTGCAGGGCTCGCCATGGCAAAAGAGCGTGAGAAAAACACCGACTACGCCATCGACCTCTACTTACGCGCAGCAGAACTTGCACCCTTGGAATCGGAACAGCTGGATTTCCAGGAAAATGCCGCAAGCCTCTACGGGCAAACAGGCAGTACCGATAAAAGCGAAAAAATATACCAGGACATTCTTCAACGAAAGCCCAACCGCTCATCCGCCTGGGTTGGTTTGGGAAACAACGCCCTAGCGCGCGGAAATTCCCAGCAAGCGTTAAGTCACTACCAAAAAGCATACCAGGCAGACCCGCAAAACTTTGTCGCCAGTTACAACCTCACCATGATTTACCAAAGCCTGGGGAAACTACAGATGTCCGCGCGTTTTCGAGATATCAGCCGACGCCTTCAGCAGGCGCAGCAAGCGAGACCACAGTAGACTTAACCACGGCTAACACGCTCATAGTATGCGTTAAATACGCGCTACCTCGGATTAAACCAGCGCTCTGGGAATGAACGCAGAGGCCGCAGAGAAAATCCTTTTAATTGTCTTTCTCTGCGTCCTTTGCGTCTCCGCGTACTCTGCATGAATAACACCGTTGCTAAAAAAGACCTTTCCTCGTTCCCACCCTCTGCGTGGGAACGCATATTGCATCAAGTTTAGTATGGGTTCCAACGCAGAGCGTAGGAACAGGGTTAATTATTTTTTTGTAGGTCAGGTTGCGTAGCTACCTGACGCGATGGCCGAAGCTTTATCTTAACCACAACCCATCCTGTAAACTCAACATTCAGTGGTTAAATGTCACGTAGCTACGCAACGTGACCTACAAAACCTCAGACTTTCTAAAGTACTATTATTCTAACGAAAGCTGGAATCCAGTGG
>NVUB02000157.1 GCA_002401775.2 Ectothiorhodospiraceae bacterium | reverse complement strand
ACTTTTGCTGGGTAAAAAGGACATCCAGGTTTAGGGTAAAAAGGACATCCAGGTTTAGAAAATGACAAAATATGACCCACATCAAATATTATTTTTTGATGTTGTTGTGCTCTTTCAGTGAAATTTTAATTGGATCATGAATATTTCGAGTGGGGCGATACTACAAAGCACAAAATCAAGAATCATGCGCAAGTGTGTGTCTCAGCGTAGGCTGATAGTGGAAATTCCGCGTAGGATTAAATTTTTGTCAGGTAGGAAGGTACTGCTTACAGCTATTTATCCCTGGCGTTCGTTCATAGCCAAGTTTATGGCAAACTTGTTTGAGTTTTTCGACGGAGCCGACAAGTCCTTTGAAGGGACTTTCAAAGTTTTTGGTGAGGTAGAGCCAGTGTTTGGATTCGATATTTAACCGGCCCAGTATCGGAGGTGTGTTTTCAGGTATAGCACCTCGTTTGTCTTCTCGAAGTATTCGGCCTGTCCAGTCAACCAATTCCAGATAGTCCGTTAACCGAAAAGGAAGACATTTTGGCATATCTTCTTTAGGGTTTCCGGCAAAGATCAATAATTGCTTTTCTTGCTGTTGAGGGTGATTAGGTTGTGCAGTCGTTTGTGCCTTGCTAAGGCGTTTCTAGATGCTGGTGTGATCAGACTCTTCTGGCGTGTTGGCCATGCCTGCACGAACAGGGTTAAGGTCAACATAGGCTAAACAGGCGGCAAGGGCTGGTTCATCAAGGAGGGCTTGAGACTTAAAGCGGCCTTGCCAGAATCTTCCTGTGCAGTTATCTTCTTTATTCGCTTTACGGGCAATGGTTTCATTCAATATACGCATGAACCAGTTGATATTCATCAAACGCAGTCGCCATTCTTCGACGTCCTTATTCAGCAACCTCTGCTGAGCCGTACTTAGCTCTTCACCCTGAGAAAAGCGTTGAGAGAAAAGGGTGCCAGAAAACAACTGGTGCCATTGATCAATAACCTCAGTCTGACTCCAGCTTTCAGCCTTTTCCCGGTCTATATGAAATACCACATGATAGTGATTAGACATAATGGCATATGCACCGATATCTAAAGCAAAGATGTTCGCTAACTCAAGCAACTTATCTTCTACCCAGTGTCGCCGATATTCATAATTGTTGCCGGTTATTGAGTCACTACCACACAGGTAAGCGCGACGAACGCATCGTGAAACTCAGTGATAGTAGGGCGTGGCTTCAAGCGAGACCTGAGTATAACGAGGTTTTGGCACGGTTAACTCCTTTAACCACTATTGATTCCATTGGTCGAGAATATTGTGCTTGATTGGATTTGATGTCAACACGTAAGATGGGTGTCCGCTTAGGTATTACTCTTCAGGGCTGTGCGACATTAGGCCACCTCTGTAGGCCATGTATCATAAGGCCTACAAAGGAACTATGTATCTCATCGGGGGAAATGTAAAGACCCTCATATTCATGGGACGGGTTGTGTGACCCATTTTTGAACCACGCCTAAAATCAGAGGCAGCCGAAAGTAACGTTAACGCTTACAGGTAGTTGGAGACGAAAAATGTTGTACATAAGACCCGCTAACGATGCAACAAGATACAACGATTAGTCGGTAAGAAATGTAATTAAAGGGGACGAAAGGATTTAAAAATAATCAATTCGTGATCGGTTAAAATTAAATCCCATTCCTTAAATCCCAGGGGCGTTAGTTCAGCAGCAACATTAGAGCTGCGCCGCCTTTAATCGTAATATCCATATCGCGAAGGATATATCCAACAGACCTATTGTCGGTGTTGTAAACATCACCAGAAGGGGTTATATACCCGATTGAGCGATTATCCAAATTATAGATATCACGGATGGTTCCCCAACTACCTATATATCCAAGATGAGTATTACTCCTGCTGTAAACATCGCCAGAATTTGTGATATATCCAACTAGGCTATTTTGGGGGCTGTAAACATCACCTCTATCATTGGTATATCCAACTGATCTGTTATCCGTGTTATAAATATCCACAATTAAGGCGGCTGCATTTTGTGCTGCAGTGATTGAGATTATAAAAAAAAGCGTTGTTATGATTTTCAAACGTATTCTCCTTTTAAGTATTTTTTGCACCGCCGCCGATAATAGAAGAAGACAAGTAAGGGGTCAAGAATATAAAGGTTGGTTTGTCGCAAACCAATTTACCCAACTGTTTATGATATGATCGCTTATCCAATAATTCTCTAAAATGAATAAAGCATAATCAATTTTAAAGGCTGGTGCTTCTAATTTAAAGACCGGTACTTCGAAAAAGATTTGATCCTTCATATAGCCTTTACCCATTCATTGTTTTAACATACCCCACACTGGCTGGTGCCTGATTGTAATTTGATCTGTGTACGTATGGGTTAAATTCAGTCACTAACATTGGGCCACTTATTTTACACAGTTCGATTTTTTACAGGTTAAGGTTTAACCTAGAGCACTTAACTGAATGAGTGCTTAACTAAATTTAAAGGTTATTTAAACATGAGAAAACTGCTATTAAGTATAGTTCTGCTTACCTTTGCCATAACGGCAACAGCTCAGGAAATGGCCAAGCAGCAAGCCGAGAGCCTGACAACGTATTTAAGCTTAGATGCCACTCAGAAAGAAGCTGTTTATCAGCTTTATAAGACAACCAATGAAACGCGAAACCAAAAAAGAGAGGCTGTCGTGGCTGCCAATAAGCCATCGAAGGAGGTTCGTCTTAAGCGTGAAAAATTAGACAAAGCAAAGAAGCCTCGGCCAGAGAAAAAACAATCAGCTGCCGATCCAAAAAGAAAAACCTCATCGCCAGTGTCAGATCGACTCCTTCTTATCACCCACAAACAAACCGAATCAAATCCATCGCTGCTGGGGGAATTAAAGAAAATATTAACCCAACAGCAATACACAAAGTGGCAGGCTATTGGTAAAAAATAGCAAAAGGTAAAAGGGGCGGAGTGAATTAAAAACGATTTATTTGCTGATGGTTACCGTCACTTTTTTCGCCTAAATCTCTCCGCCCCCTTTTCCTGCCAAGATGACCAAGTGAAAGGACATCCAGGTTAAGAAAGCTTACACGGAAGCTTACACTAGCTTACACGGACACCCACTTTAGAGCTTACTTTAGTAGCTTACACGGACACCTAGTAGCTTACACGGACACCCACTTTAGAGCTTACTTTAGAGCTTACACGGACACCCACTTTAGTAAATCCCATAGAGCTTACACGGACACCCACTTTAGTAAATCCCATAAATTACCTATATATCATAGGGTTGGCGTGAGTTTTGTCGGATTTGTTTTTATTACTTTGCATGGCTGTCCCAGTTAAGCAGTTAAGAGGACACCCAGCTTAAGGTATTAACAAATTCTTAAAAAATATGTATCGTTATTTCCGTCTTAAAAAGTCAGATTCAAGGGGTTTAGGAATTTGAAGGGTGTTTTTTCTGAAAAGTTGGATTAATCAGAAACTCTAGGCACACGTATTCTCAGCATTGCGCTGATGAGGGTATTTTTTAGGGGCGGGCAGTTTCGTCAGCTAGGAAAATACTGTTTACAGCTGAATATGCCGGGTGTTCGCTCATAGCCGAGTTTTTTGCAGGCTTCTTTCAGTTTTTCGACAGAGCCGACAAGGCCTTTAAAGGGACTTTCGAAGTTTTCGGTGAGATATAACCAGTGTTTGGTTTCGATGTTTAGCCGATTTAATATCGGTGGAGTGTTCTCAGATATAGCGCCTCGCTTGTCCTCGCAGAGAATTTTTCCCGTCCAATCAACTAGCTCTAGGTAGTCTGTTAATTGAAAGGGAAGTCCTTTAGGCATATCTTCTTTGGGGTTTCCTGTAAAAATTAACAGTTCTTTTTCTTGTTGCTGAGGGTGGTTGGGCTGTGCTGCTTTCTGAGCCTTGCTCAGGCGTTTTTGAATGCTGGTGTGAGTGGACGTCTCAGGTGTTTTCGCCATACCTGCTCTTACAGGGTTAAGGTCAACGTAAGCCATGCAGGCCGCAAGGGCTGGCTCGTCAAGCAAGGCTTGTGATTTGAAACGACCTTCCCAGAATCGTCCTGTACAATTATCTTCAGTATTAGCCTAGCGAGCAATGGTCTCATTTAAAACGCGCATATACCAACTGATGTTCGTGAGTCGGCTTCGCCACTCATTTACGCTCTTATTGAGAAGTTTCAGTTCGGATTCGCTGAGTTCTTCCCCCTTTTGAAAACGCTGAGAGAATAGGGTGCCGGAAAACAACTGGTGTCATTGATCGATAACCTCAGATTGACTCCAGCCCTCAGCCTTTTCACGATCAATGTAAAACACCACATGATAGTGGTTTGACATAATGGCATAAGCAGCGATATCCAAAGCAAAGACACCGGCAAGCTCTAGTAACTTATCCTCAATCCACTGTCGTCGATGTTCATAACTATTGCCTGATAATTGATCATTTCCACATAGAAAAGCCCTGCGGACGCAGCGAGAGACGCAGTGATAGTAAGGGGTAGCCTCAAGGGCGACTTGAGCATAACGGGGTTTTGGCACGGTTAGATCCTTTAACCATAATGTTTCCTTGGGTCAATGATATTGTGCTTGATTGGTCTGGCTTGTCAACGACTACGATGGGTGTCCTGTTATCCGCTGTTATCCGGGTGTCCTGTTATCCGATTATCCGATTATCCGATTGTTCCCTGTCATGGGTGTCCAGTTACGGATGACCATGTCAGCAAAATAGAATCTGGTCAAGATCACCAAGTTTGCATCACAGCCACCGACAACATTGCCATCAAACGTGTTACCCTGTTTCACCGTGACAAAGGCGCTACGAAATACCAATTCGGCCATGCAAAACATCATCGACACCGACGATTACGCCATAACTGCCTCTAGTGGAGATGATGGCGGTGGTGGCGAAGAATCCACCGTTGTCATCAGCGCCTCATTACCCCAATAAGCTAATAACAACCTGATCCACAATCCCAGCAGTCTCCATTTTTGCAGAGAACAGCCATGATCACACAAATCTTATTTGTATTACTGAACCGCCTTAAATCACTTGCTCTCCTGTTAGTCATCACCTTTATCGTGAGTGCTTGCACGCAAGGTAACTCCACCGTCACCACCCAACAGCAAAGTGGTGGTAATGGCATTGCCGTACCATCGGCTTTGCTTAGTTTGCCCATCGGCGGCGGTTTAACTGCGTACATTCGCGTGGATGAGGGTGAACGTCAACTGATGGCTATTAATGACGGCATGGCTTCAATCACCTTAAGTGGTATAACTGAAGGTACCCACACCTTTACCCTCGAATTTGAATATAGCATTATAAATCCCGACGCCACTGTCGCCAGTAAATCCCTCATTATTGCCAGTGCCAGCAAAACCATGGACATCGGTCCGGGCGACAACATACTCAACATACCTGAATCAGACTACGACCTTAACTTTGATGAAGATGGTGACGGTGAATCGAATCTGGATGAAATTGCAAATGGGAGTAGTCCTTTTGCCGGAATTACCGTCGCCACCATTAGTGGCAACACCGCTGAAAATGGCACAACGGCCACCTTTAGCGTCGTATTAACCAGCTTACCGACTAATGATGTCACTATTGCGGTCAGTAGTTTGGATACTAGCGAAGGTGTTGTTAGCCAAGCTACGATTATTTTCACATCGACGAACTGGAATGATCCTCAAACCATCATCGTCACCGGTATTGATGATGACATCGTCGATGGCAGTATGGGGTATAACATCCAATTGGCGGTTGCTAGCTCAGACGATGCTGATTATGACGGACTTGATCCCAATGATGTTGTCGTTATCAACACTGACAACGACAACGACTCCGCTGGTTTTACAATTAGCACGATATCCGGTAACACCACAGAAGCGGGTGCCACAGCCAGCTTCACTGTTGCCTTAACCAGTGCGCCAACGGCCGACGTCACCATTGCCATCAGCAGTTCAGATCCCACGGAAGGTACAATCGATAGCTCTGCCATTACTTTCACAACAGCTAACTGGAATACGGCTCAAACCGTAACCGTGACCGGCATCGATGACAATGTTGCCGATGCAAATCAAACCTTTACCATACAACTTGTCCCAGCAATTTCTCTGGACAGTCTTTACGATGGACAAAACCCAACCGATGTCCTGGTGATCAACCTTGATAATGAAACTCCTGGCTTTAGTGTGAGCCCCATTAGTGGCGACACCTCCGAAGAGGGAGCCACGGCAACCTTCACCGTCGCATTAATCAGCGAACCAACAACTGCGGTCACCATCGGCATTAACAGTTCTGATACCACTGAAGGCGTGGCAGATAAATCCTCCATCACCTTCTCCGCATCCAGCTGGAATATTGCCCAAACCGTCACCGTAACAGGACTCGACGACGGCATTACCGATGGCGACCAAAGCTATGCCATTATCCTCGCTGCGGCTACGTCCAGTGATGCTAACTACAGCGGTCTAAAGCCCAATGACATCCTGCTCACTAATATCGACAAAAACTTCCCACCCTCCGCCAGTAACGTCAGCATTATCGATGACAATGCCGGCAGCATCGTGATCGGAGACAGCCTAACCGGCAGCTACACTTTTGTGGATGTTAATAGTGACCCAGAAGGAGTGTCTACTTACCGTTGGTTACGCAACGGCGCAGCCATTGGTGGCGCAACGGCGTTAACCTACACCCTGATGGCGGCTGATGGCGGCCAAATCATCACCTTTGAAGTCACCCCGGTGGCCACGACGGGTGCTTCAAACAGTACAGCAGTGGTCTCCAGTGGTGTGACCGTTGAACTGGACACAGCGATGCTCTCGCTCAATTTTGGCATCAAGCAACTGCAATTCAGCTGGTCGGCGGTGAACAACGCGATGCATTACAAGCTCATGAAAAATCCTGATGGGGTCTCGGGTTTTACTCAGGTGGGTGAGGATATCACCACCACCTCAAGCACCGTGGATATTGCCGTGCATCGCCAGGACTGGGTTAATGCCCGGTATTTAGTGCAGGCCTGTGATGTAAACGGTTGTAGTAGCTCTAATGAGGTCAGTACTCTGGGGGGCGTGTTATCCGCTATTGGTTATGTCAAAGCTTCGAATACTGGGGAGTATGATTCGTTCGGTACTACAGTGGCCTTGAGCGGCGATGGCAACACCCTGGCGGTGGGGGTTCAGAAAGAAGATAGCAATGCCACCGGCATCAGCACCGATGGAACTGGTGAGGGCGATAATTCGGCAAGTGAAGCCGGGGCGGTGTATGTGTTTAGCCGCAGTGGTGGTAGTTGGGTCCAGCAGGCCTATATCAAGGCCTCCAACACTGAGACTTCTGATGGGTTCGGTACTTCAGTAGCTTTGAGTGGTGATGGCAACACCCTGGCGGTGGGAGCTGCTGAGGAAGACAGTAATGCCACCGGCATCAGTACCGATGGAACCGGTGAGGACGATAATTCGGGACGCGGTGCCGCCGGGGCGGTATATGTGTTTAGCCGCAGTGGTGGTAGCTGGGTCCAACAGGCTTATGTCAAGGCTTCCAACGCTGGGCAGGAAGATTTATTCGGTTCTTCAGTGGCCTTGAGCAGCGATGGCAACACCCTGGCGGTGGGGGCTCAGCAAGAAGATAGCAATGCCACCGGTATCAGTACCGATGGAACCGGTGAGAACAATGATTTGTCATTCAATTCCGGGGCGGTATATGTGTTTAGCCGTAGTGGTGGTAGCTGGGTCCAACAGGCCTATGTTAAATCCTCCAATGCTGGATCGCGTGATTGGTTCGGTACTTCAGTGGCCTTGAGCAGCGATGGCAACACCCTGGCGGTGGGGGTTCAGAAAGAAGATAGCAATGCCACCGGCATCAGCACCGATGGAACTGGTGAGGGCGATAATTCGGCATACGAAGCTGGGGCCGTATATGTGTTTATTCACAATGGTAGTAGCTGGTTTCAACAGGCCTATGTTAAGGCCTCCAATACTGAGACGGATGATTATTTCGGTATTTCAGTGGCCTTGAGCGGCGATGGCAAGACCCTGGCGGTGGGAGCTGCTGAGGAAGACAGTAATGCCACCGGCATCAGCACCGATGGAACCGGTGAGGACGATAATTCGGTAAAAGGTACCGGGGCGGTGTATGTGTTTAACCGTAGTGGTGGTAGCTGGGTCCAACAGGCCTATGTCAAGGCCTCCAATGCTGAGAGGGGTGATGAGTTCGGTTCTTCAGTATCCTTGAGCAGCGATGGTAACACCCTAGCGGTGGGGACTGATAGGGAATACAGCAATGCCACCGGTATCAGTACCGATGAAACCGGTGAAGACGATAATTCGGCAATCCTTGCCGGGGCGGTATATGTGTTTAGCCGCAATGCTGGTAGCTGGGTCCAGCAGGCCTATGTCAAGGCCTCCAACGCTGAGGCGTATGATTTATTCGGTACTTCAGTGGGCTTGAGCGGCGATGGTAACACTTTGGCAGTGGGGGCTTTGGGGGAAGGCAGTTATGCCATCGGGGTTACCACCGGTGCGGATGCAGTAGGTGCGGATAACAGTGCATCCAATGCAGGGGCGGTGTATTTGTATTAGGGAATAAATATAGACGGCCATAGTTTATTGTTGTTACTCGAGCTTGAACCTTAAATAATCCGGCAAAGGCAACTATGTCGGCAATAAAAAAGCCCGCCTTAAAGGCGGGCTTTGCAGTTAAGTTATTGGTCGCATAGAACCAGTCGTGATGCCACCCCGCAGAGACTGTAACCAATTTTGTGTAATAAATTTTATTACTGCTGTCCCGTTAACTTTTTTCGTCATTCCGGCGCAGGCCGGAACCCAGCGTTTTCAACGCCATTCTGGATTCCGGCCTGCGCCGGAATGACGGAGGGGAAGATATTGATTTTCATGTCTCTCATACCAATAAAGATCAAGGGGTCAGACTCAATGCCAGTAAGTTAAGCCCTAACCTGTTGATTACAGTGTATTTTTAAATGCTGGAAAATGAATATTATTCTTGATATTTTTTAACCTCCTGGGGGCTGAGCGTCCCTCCCTGATAGCTTCGATTGTCTGTCCTATGTAACGAACGGTTCGCCGGATAATGGAGGCAATATCTTCGTGAGCGTGTTGAATTAGATAAATTAAACGATGTTTCATTTTAGATAGTGCCTGAGCAAAATTAATTTTATATTCTAAGCCACGCTCTTTGGTGTTTTCCAACACTGTTTTTT
>NVUB02000156.1 GCA_002401775.2 Ectothiorhodospiraceae bacterium | reverse complement strand
CTGGGCCTGGCCATGTTCGGTGCATTGTTAATGCTTTGGAATCCTGAATTTGGATTTCCCTGGCCACAAGATACGGCCGAGTGGTTTGCCATTTCCGCAGGCATCGGTTTTTCAATTTCCAATGTTGCCTTGCGTCGTTTGAAACATATATCCGACCCGGTAAAGGCCACGGTCGCTTGGTGGGGCGTTGTGATTATGGTCGGGGTCTGGCTTCTGGTGGCGCAAGTGCCTTTTCCAGACATTACTGGGGATGTGTTGGGTTGGGCTGTGGGCTTAGGTGCCGTGGGCATTTTCACCGCCACACTGGCAGTGGTTTATGGTGTGTCGAAAATGCCGGTGCATCGTTCGGCGGTGATTTTGTTGTTTGAAATAGTGGCAGGGGCGATTTCATCACAATGGCTCACTAATGAAATTGTGAAACCCATTGAATGGTTTGGCGGTGGATTAATCATGTTAGCGGCTTATTTATCCTCGAGAGAATCGACAGGTGCGCCTGAAAAAGCGCCCACTCAAAATAACCAGAAATAACCAGAAATAACCAGAAATTGCTCAAAATTTGCGGATTTTGAGTTAAATGGCGCTTAATTGAAAAATAACAACAGGTCAACAATGTATACGATATTGCACGTGAGTTTTATTGTGAAGGATGCCGGCCGGGCATTGGCTTTTTATGGCGATGTACTGGCTATGCCCGTTAATAATGAGCGACCTGATCTGGGTTACCCCGGTGCGTGGTTACAATGCGGCGACCAGCAAATACATCTGTTGGAACTTCCCAATCCTGATCCCGTGACAGGACGTCCTGAACACGGGGGGCGTGATCGTCATGCCGCATTCTCTGTAGAAGCCCTCAATAAATTGATGGATAAACTCGATAATGCCGGAGTCGTTTACACACTCAGTAAATCTGGCCGACGCGCATTGTTCTGTCGTGACCCCGATGGCAATGCGTTGGAATTTATTGAAACGCCATCGTAAATACAATGTCACCTTAGTCAATCGACAAAATTATGACCATTTTGTCGATTGGGAAAAGGAGCTTCAGCGACGTACCCAGCGTGATGGGGTGGTTGTTGAATACGGGCACTCTTTTCTACTGATTTAGTCGTTCATTCCGAGCAACATAACGGCCAGTGTTACTTGTGCCCCGAAACCGATTAAAAAGGTTAAAACCCTTAACAACGGGGCGGCAAACGTAAAGGCAATGTAATGCGTGAGTCGTGCAAAAAAATAAACCATGCAAGCCATTGTCGTTGTTGCAGAATTTAATCCTGTTATTTGAATTAACAGTACCAATGGTGCAAAAATGGCGATGTTCTCAATGGCATTTTCATGTGCCTGCATCATCCGCTTGGACCATTTTGTTTCCGTAAAAGTGCTGCCATAGCGATCCCATAAGGCTCTCAATATGCCTTGCGATACCATGCGATTGATAATATAGGGTACCCATAAGAGTGATGTCATTAACAGCGTTAGTGTTAACCAAAAGAGTTCATTTGAAAGTGGTGTATTCATAGAGCGTCCTCGCTATCGGTTGGTAAAACGGTGTTGGTAAGGATATTTTGATAAAGTCCGAGTAACTCTGGGTTATCCATAGAGCCGTGGTGATGAATCTG
This sequence comes from Ectothiorhodospiraceae bacterium, assembly GCA_002401775.2. Classification (GTDB taxonomy): domain Bacteria; phylum Pseudomonadota; class Gammaproteobacteria; order SZUA-152; family SZUA-152; genus SZUA-152. Next base: position 47,861 of record NVUB02000156.1, on the reverse strand, counting down.
TTTCCAATGTTTATTAATGCGCAGGTATGTGCGGCTGGTTCTTATGGAAAGTTCGATGGTTTGTTGATTTAATTCAAGCGTCCCTCTTTCTCGGCCAACAGCCACAAACATCTCATCGGTTTCACACACTGAATAATCATAAAATTCAACATAGACCGTGGCAGGGCCGTTAAATATTTTTTGGTAAACCTCTTTTATGTCATCCCACCCTCTTTTGATTCCACCCAGAGGGTTCGACATCGAAGCGTCTGTAGTTTTGGCCCAGTTGTCCGCCATTAATGTAAAGTTTTGCTTATTAAAAGCGCGGTAAAAGTCAGCCAGTGCCGCGTATGGTGATGTGGTGCTGGTTGTTAATTCCTGACCCGTAATTGTCTTGTTATCAATATTCATCAGAGGCTCCTGTTTCTATGTAGCTGCAAATTTATGAGTTAGTGTTATTTGTTGTATATACAACTTCATAGGCAAAAAAACTTAATCGATTCGAGTTTCCGTTTTACGTAATTCACTGACCAGTGATGTTAAATCGTTCTTGCCAAGGCTTTGAATTAACTTCCCATAGAGTTCATTGCCTTTTTTCTCAAGTTGAAGTGATAGTTCAGTTGATTTTTTGGTGAGAAATATACCTTGCTCTCTGGCGTCGCCACTAATGCCTTTCTTGCGACGTACTAAGCCTTTCAGCTCAAGCGCATCCAAAAAACGCGAAATGGTCGATTTTTCCAGCTTAAGTTCCCGACAGATTTGCTTGGGAGTGAGGCCGGGCTGAGAAGCCACGAGCCGAAGCAGGTAAGCATGGGAAGGTGACAAGCTAAATTCGCTATAGGCATCGCTCCATAGTCGGTTTACGGATCGTGCCAGGGCGTTAACATTAAAGTAGAGGCATCTTTCAAACATGTGTGGAGTATAGAGGTGGTTTTGTTGTAAGTACAACCTTTTAGTGTGTAAGGTGAAACTTAACGGTGCATGACGGATATCAGGGGTAACGATGGTAATAAACCGGAGCCGAAATTATTGAAAAGCATGGGGTATCTCCTTGGTTTCCTTCCCTTTTTTACTGGAGGGAAAAATTACTGTATAAATCAGGTAAATTTTTGGCCATCGAATAAGGAACCATCATGAAAGTTGACAATATTCTACAAACCATTGGTAACACACCACATGCCAGAATTAACCGCTTGTTCTCAGATAAAGTGGAAGTGTGGATGAAGCTTGAGCGCGCCAACCCCGGTGGCAGTATCAAGGACCGCATTGGCCTGGCCATGATAGAGGCTGCCGAAAAAGAAGGCTCCTTAAGCGCAGGCACTGTGATTATAGAGCCCACTTCAGGGAATACGGGCATTGGGCTTGCCATGGTAGCGGCAACTCGCGGTTATCGTTTGATTTTAACCATGCCTGAATCGATGTCATTGGAGCGCAGAAGATACATGGAAGCACTCGGCGCTGAGCTGGTGTTGACACCCAAAGAAAAAGGCATGGGCGGCGCCATTGAAAAGGCCACTGAGCTGCTGAAAGAACATGAAAAAAGCTGGATGCCAACCCAGTTTTCCAACCAGGCGAATGTGGATATTCATAAAACAACAACGGCTCAGGAAATTATCGACGATTTCCCCGAAGGTTTAGATTACCTGATAACGGGCGTTGGTACGGGTGGGCATATCACCGGGTGTGCTGAAGTATTAAAGCAAAAATTTCCTGATTTGAAAGTATTAGCAGTAGAACCCTCCGCATCCCCCGTATTAAGCGGTGGTGAAAAAGGCCCGCATCCTATTCAAGGTATTGGCGCAGGGTTTGTTCCTGATATTTTAAATACCGATATCTTAGATGGCGTCATTAAAGTCGATCATACCGACGCTTTTGCATATGCAAACCGCTGCGTAAAAGAAGAAGGAATCTTTATCGGCATCTCTTCGGGAGCTTCATTAGCCGCAATCGCTTCAACGATTGATGACATTCCAGAAGGTAGCCGCATTTTAACTTTTTGCTATGACAGTGGTGAAAGATACTTATCTGTCGACGGATTGTTTAGCTAATGTGATTTTTAGTTATGGAAATGGTTTCCTTTAAAACCTGACGCAAAGGAGGCAGAGTCAACCTTACAGTGACAGCTGTAAGGTTGACTCTTACCTGAATTACGAACTACCTGCTTGGTGAATGAGGGAAAAAAGTCATAATTTCCCATAGTAAACCCTGATAACACACGCTGAGTATCATAATGTGAGTTAATATGTGGAGTGTGTCTGATAATAAATGTTATAGAGGTAACTTGATAATTAAAAATATTATTCTATGGTGTTATTAGCATCATAGATAATATCTGGTGAATGTAATATTAAACGATAGAAACGTGGTGTATATAGTCACAAAATCTCTGCTTTGTATGTTTTGTTCAGTATTTATCTGTGCAGATGTGTTCGCCAAAAATTCCGACGTTACCGACTATTTTAATATGAGTCTTGCTGAATTAATGGCTATTGAAGTTTCAATAGCCACTGACTCTAAACAGCTAACGTATAAAGCCCTTCAATTGTCACTGTAATTACCTCCGACGATATTAAAGCAACGGGGGCCACTAATCTGGCAGAAATATTAACCAGTGTTCCTGGTGTTTATGTACGTTTCAATCATTTCGTTAATCGACCCATAATACATATGCGTGGTTCATCTGGCCGTCAAACATTGGTGATGGTGAATGGAAAATCTATGCGTGATTTAGTGTGGACATTAGGTGCTTTTTGGGAAGGCCTGCCCGTGGATATGATTGAGAGAGTCGAAATCATTCGCGGCCCCGGTTCTGCAATGTATGGTGCAGACGCGTCTTCAGGTGTTATTAATATTATTACAAAAACGGCTGGCAGAATTGAAAGTACCGAAGTGGCTGTACGGGTAGGTAGTTATAATACTAAAGCTTTATCTATGCAATATGGAGGTAACTGGGATGATTATGAGACGAATATGACTGCTGAGTTTTCTCGTACAGATGGACACGATCCATTCATTGGAGCAGATTTTCAAACCAGATTAGACCCAATATTTTCTACCAGCGTATCAACTGCTCCGGGGAATGCGGAATACGACTGGAAGAATATGGATGTACGATTTTCAATTGCGAAAGACCATTGGCGGGTTCATGCAGATTATATTGGGCGTCGCGATGTGGGTATCGGCTTAACAGGTGCAGGTGTGCTCGATGCCGTGAGTAATGGCAGTGATAACCGCTATGGTCTTGATTGGTTTTATCAAAATGATTCGTTTAGAAAAAACTGGGGTTTAGATGTTGAACTTAGATATCAAAACATGAATTATACTTCAGGTGCAGGATTTTTGGAGTTTCCACTTGGGTTTTCTGATTCAGATGGAGCGTATCCGGATGGATTAATCAACCATTGGCGATCAGCTGAAAATATGATGTCAGCTGAAGTTAGTACTCGATATTTTGGTCTCGATAAACACGATATTCGATTTGGTGTAGGTTCTTCATGGGAACATTTGTATCGTGTTAAACATCTTGTTAATTTCGGTACTGCTGCTGATGGGAGTATGTTGCCTCCTGGCGGTCCCGTTGTCGATATTTCAGATAGTCCCTTTGCCTTTGCGCCCGAAAAAACCCGCAAAAATTATTATTTATTTTCACAAGATGTGGTATCACTTAATGATTGGTTGGAGCTAACTGCTGGGTTGCGTTATGAACATTTTAATGATTTTGGTAACACGCTCAACCCTCGTGTGGCATTGGTTTGGGAAAATACTAAGAAGTTGACTACAAAGTTAGCGTATGGTGAATCATTTAGAGCGCCAAATTACCAGGAACTATTTGCCATTACCTCTAGAAGTACCGGTAACCCAAATTTAATGCCAGAGCAGTCTAAAACAGTGGATCTGGGGTTGACATATTTGGCAAATGATAACTTAGTGATGAGTCTCAATATTTTCTATTTCGAACTGACTGATATTATATCGAGAGATAGCAGTAGGGTGTATCAAAATGGCGGTAAACAGAATATTCGAGGCGTAGAGGTGGAGGCGAGTTGGCAGGCGTCTGATAAAGTAAGGATTTCTGGAAACTATACAAAACGTGAACCTGGCGATGACTTTCGACAATTAGAACAACCAGAACAACCAGAACAACCAGAACAAGATGGTTACCTGCGTTTTGACTACCGATTCAATCATAATTGGAACTGGAATGTCCAGGCCAATTGGGTGGCTGGCCGTAGGCGTTCAGACACAGATAATCGACCTTCGGTAGACGACTATGTGATAGCCGACACTACCCTCCGTTATTCATTCAATAATATGGAATTAGCCGCATCAATAAGAAATTTGTTTGATGAAGATGCGCGCGAACATACTGGCGCGGCTATTCCTGATGACTTACCCTTGCCTCAGCGTAGCGCTTATGCCGAATTTCGGTATAAGTTTTAAATACATCTCTGCGGCTGACGCTTCTAAATACAGGGTATCATTTTCTGCTGTTTCATTAGTAATACCTGACGCAGAGACACAAAGTTTACAATCCAAGCCTTTTCTTTGTGTTCTTAGCCCCTCAGCGCCTTTGCGTTAGGTTGTAAAAAACCTCAAAACATCCAGAAAACTTCCTGTCTTTATCGCGAAAGAATTTGAGATATGCGCTCTTGAAGCGCCGGGAGGCATTCGGTCTCAAACCAGGGATTGCGGCGCAACCAAAGATTGTTTCTCGGGCTGGGGTGGGGGAGTGGTATCGTCTGCGGCCAATATTTTTTCCATGTTTGTACTCGTTCGGTAACGGACATGCCGGCATCCTCAAAATAGTAGCGTTGGGCATACTGACCAATGACCAACGTCACTTCGAGGTGGTGAAGGTGCCCAAGCAGTTGTTCGCGCCAGGCTGGAGCACATTCAGGGCGCGGTGGGAGATCACCCGATTTTCCGGTACCGGGAAAGCAGAAGCCCATAGGTAGTATTGCAAATTGCTCGGGGTTGTAAAATACATCGGAAGATACACCTAACCACTCTCTCAGGCGCTTCCCGCTGGGGTCATTAAATGGTATGCCGGTTTCGTGTACTTTTTTGCCCGGCGCTTGACCCGCAATCAGAATCTTGGCTTTAGGATGTAGTTGTAATACCGGACGAGGGCCTAATGGTAAGTGTTCTGCACAAAGCGTGCAGGCTCGTACCTCAGTGAGTAATGTTGTAAAAGCAGGCATAGGAATTTATTGATTACCCTAACGTTGCATAAAATAGCGCATTTAGAACGCGCCTCAGAAGTGGTACAGTTACTTATGATTTGAGACCGTCAGCGACATGGATGTCGCTGTCGAGCTTACAGGGATGTATTTACGTGGGTCTCAAATCATAAGTAACTGCACCACTTCTCTCGCAGGTTGGCACACCTTCAGTCCGAAAGTGAACGTGTTTCTGGATATCTCGCGCAGTGAATTCCAGAAACAGACAAATAATGACTGTTTCGCACTTTATGGTAGCCTATTCATCGCTTTTTACACTCGATTTATGCGACTGTAAGGTTTATTGTGCAGGTCGTTAGCGTCCACCAGAGATATCAATAAGCCCTGGTCTTACTGCATTGACTCTAATGCCGTCCTCTGCGCCCTCTTTTGCGAGGCCAATAGTCATTGTGTCGACCGCACCTTTTTGACTCGCCAGCCTTGCAGTCGCCGCCCCGATGCCTCGGCTACCGCCGGTAATAAGAACGATCTTGTTCATATGGCTCAATATGCCTCATCTCATTCGGTTGAATCATTCAGTTAGATTAATGCAGGGTAAGTATAAGCGCGGTTATTCGCTGACTTCAATACCCTTCCAAAATGCGACATAGTTCGTGATTTCTTCTGCGGCCGGTTTGGGGGAACGATAGTACCAGGCTGCATCACTATTTTTTTCACCGTTAATGATAACGGTGTAGTAGTTGGCGGTACCTTTCCATGAGCACTCAGTGGTTTTGTTACTCTCTGATAAGAGTTCAACGTTAACACTTGAAGGAGGGAAGTAATGGTTGTTTTCAATGACTATCGTTTCATCACTCTCTGCCAGTACGACATCTTTCCATATTGCTCTCATGCTTATTCCTTTAATGTATGCGTGGTCATTAACGAATGTTTTATCTGCCGGGTTTATTTTGCTGACGAATTTTGATGGAATTCAATAACGTTCCGATCCTGGTCTCTGATAAAAAGCATAGATCCACCCTCCGGTAAGGTGATTGGTCCTTCTGTGATGGTAATACCCCGCTTTATTAATTTTTCCTGTATTGCATTGAGGTCGTTTACGTCCAATGCCATGTGAGTGTAACCTGGGTGGTGCTCAGGCACGTCCATTAAGATATTATCCGAGATACCAGAATCTGCATTAAGGATAAAGTTAATCTCAACGCCGGAAGGGTGTCTCATTATTGCCACTGGTTCAGGGCCCAACGGACCGATAATGAAGACAAAACCAAGATGCTCGTAAAATTTTCGAGCCGTTTCCAAGTGGCTTACCCTTATCCCAATATGGTTAATGCCGGTGATTTCTTTCATGCGTATTGCCTTTTAGTTTGTAGTTATAACTTGAGTTGTAACTTGAATTGTCAGTAGTTATAAGTGTCTGCCTGCATTAACCGGAAACATTACGGTTTACTGTTATGCCTTTTGTTTAGAGGCAATATGTTTTCCTGCAAATACGATAATAATTCCCCCGAGAACCAATAGTGCTGAAAAGCTAAAACGGTACGTGATGGCCTCAGATACAAAGAGTATCCCACCCAAAGCCGCGATCAGCGGCACTGAGAGCTGAAGTACAGCAGCTTGTGTAGATGTCAGGCCTTTGAGGGCGATATACCAAATCGTATAACCTATTGCTGATGTTAATCCGCCGGATATCGTCGCTAATAGTATACCTTCGTACGTGTACAAGGCTTCATTGATGGTGAAAACCAACAATACAAGCACAAAGGGGATGGTCCGGAAAAAATTGTAGGCAGTATCAACCAACGGGTTCTTCGATTCTTTCCCCTTAAGTGTGTATACACCCCAAGCGATACCGGACAAGGCCATGAGCCCAAATCCAACGGCTGATGGCGTCGATACCTCGGGGAAAATCAAGTAAACAAGCCCGAAGAAGGCAATGAATACCCCCAACCATTCTGAGTAATGTAGGCGGCTACCATTAATAACCGATGCTAAAATCATCGTTATCTGCACCGCACCAAATAAGATGAGTGCCCCGGTGCCTGTGCCCAGGGTACTGTAAGCGTAAGAAAATGCCAGTGCGTAGATAAACAGCATAATACTGGCAGTCCAACTACCCTTCGTTGATGCGGCGGTGCTACTTTTGTTGAATGCCATAATAGCCAGGAGAACGACTACTCCAGAGAGCAAGCGTGTAATGGTAAAACTGGCAGCGTCTATAGCACCGTCACCCAGGGCCAAACGACACAATACCGAATTAGCGGCAAAGGCAATAAGGGCTAAAAATGTACAAATTATCGTTTTCACTGCCATTTCTTTCTTAATATATAGTCACTAAGGCGCTACTGTAGGCTAGGGAGTGTGACATTAGTCAAATGCACCCTCCGGTATTTCGGAAAAAGAGGGAATACCATCTGATGGACAATGCCACGGAGCCTTGGAGTCCGCATAGGCATGTGACACGGGTTTGATACCGTGGTCGCCGTCAACGCAAGCAAGCGCGACGCTCAAATACAGGTTTTTGTCGGGCGCATAATTCATTAGCCGGGTGCCGCATTTTTTACAAAATGCACGAATCCCGAGTTCACCCTTATATTCACCAATATGCTCTTCACCTTTAATAAAGGTTAATGTTTCACCTTTGGCGAAGGCCTGGGTGGCAAAAGTGGCCCCATGAGCCTTGCGGCATTGAGAACAGTGACAGTTATAAACTTTTTCAGGGATAATCTCGACTTCGTAAGCAATTTCACCACATAAGCAGCTTCCAGTTACCATATCCATTCTCCGTTATTTTTTAGTGATGAAAGTATTATTCAATGTTACAAATATTAAAAATGTTGCACTACTCAGTATCAGTAAATGTGGTGTATTGGCTGTAAGTGTGGCTATGAGCATGGCGTTGGGGTTCGCAAGCTCACCACCAACCTACCATTAGCAGTAGTAAGTTAATGACTTTGCCGCGTTACGCCTAAATAATCACACCATTGATCAAATAAGTGCTCATTGACTGCCGCCACAGCAGACCGTGGGTTCAGCGAAAAATCGAAAACATCCTCTCCCTCTAAGGTGCAAGAGTAATCACACAGCTCACTAAATACCAGGTGGCCCGCCGCATAGTCCCATATGTTCTGTTTTCCATGCAAATAGAGGTGGAATCGACCCGCCGCCAGCCAGCACCAGTCCAGGGCAACACCCCCAAAGCTGCGCTGAGAACTATAGGGTGGCTCAGCAGCAATGCGGGCAGCGAGAGTGCTATTCAGACGTTTAAAATCAATAACGGCAGTCGATTTTGCAATTGAAACCCCTGATTCAGGTTTGAACATGGGTTTATTATTCAATAGCGCCCCTTGCCCCTGCGTTGCACTGAAGCATTCATCTCTTTCCGGGTCATAAACCATACCCCAAGTGACTTTTCCAGATTTTATCAGTGCAAGTGACACAGAGTAATAGGGGATACCTGCCGCAAAATTACTGGTGCCGTCAAGGGGGTCAAGAATCCAAACCCCTTGCGGACTGTTTAGCGCGTGTTGTTGCTCACCCGTTGACATCTCTTCGCCAAGAAAGGTGATGTCGGGGTACTGTTCCAGCAGCAATGTTTGCACGCGACGTTGCATTACCAGATCTGCTTCCGTTAAGAAGCTGCCATCCGTCTTATGCTCTCTGACCACATTGGAAAAACGGTGTTTAAGTTCTTCATTCGCGATACATTTTATCGATTCAATGGTTTGTATATTCATAGTCATTCTTTGTTAGCAGTCCTGAGCGTTGATTTCCAAATGTCATGCAGTGTTGATCCACTCCAATAAAAGAACACGTGAATTTCTTTAAATTTATTATGTCGACACGTGTTAATGGCGATATTTTCGGCCTCTTGAGCGGGGTAGCCATATGCACCACATGAAATAGCAGGAAAAGCGGTGGTATGACCGTTGTATTTTAACGCAAGTTCCAGAGACCGGTAATATGCAGCCGATAAAAGCCTCTCCGGATTATTTTCCTGAGAATAAATAGGGGTATGGCTATTTCCGGCCTTCAAACATTTTATCCACCGGCGTATGAAATAAGTGATTTGAGTAGTTGCTGATGGTCTTGATCGCTATAGCATGAATAATGTCCAGTATGTGAAATTTGGTGTAATCAGCGGACAAGAACTTGTGAATGTCCTGCTCAGTCGGTTGACCTCTTGAAACGACCATTACGCGTGTAAAGTTGACCAATGCGGAATATTTTCATCCGGAATATTACCGCCTTCCCTGATGGCATTAGTCACTGCCGGAGGCACATTCGACATGGTGTCGGACAACGTGCTATGCACCGCAACACAGTATTCACAAGCATTTTCCTTGCTAATCGTTAAGTAGATAATTTCTTTCTCTTTATTATCAAAGAGGGAATTTTTTCTGAAATCAACATCACCTGCGGTATAAGTTTTTAATAAATTTGCAGAATTTGCCACCATGCCGTATATGTTCGGAATATAACCAATACGGTTTTTAGCTTCCTGAAGTAATGGCTTCACTTCATTATTAGCCTTTTCAAGGATGATTTCCTCAAACTTAAGGTGGGTTTTATTAGGCATTAATAATCTCCGTATTTTAGACTTTATTGCGCAAAAGAAACTGATATTATGTGATGATATTTATTGCAACCATATTAGCCATAACAATCAAATAAAGTACCTTCGTTTCACGTAACTACAATTTGATTAAATGAATTTTCTGTACTCAAACTCCGTTATATTTTATCCTTTATTCGGATCTACACCATAATTTTCGACGTTAATTGTTGTGCGCACTCTTATTTTCTGTGTGGATATGGTCGGTCTGAGGCACCTATGAATGTCTTATTCTCCGCATGTTTGTCGACATTAATATGCTCATACCACGTTATTTCTGAAGTGTATTTCTCCATGCCAAACTAGGTAAAGGGTTAATGCAACAAGAATCTATAAATTAAAGAGCGAAATGCAATTTTACTTTTAACGTAGCGATATAATTTCCTGTCAAAAGTTGTCTATGGGTTATTTTTCCTTTCTTTCAATTTATGACCTACAGCAACGATAGCCTCTATTGCTGGTTTTAATTCTAAGCCCAATTCGGTCAAACTGTATTCAACGGATGGAGGTGATGTTGGAACAACTTCTCGATTTATCACGCCATCAGCTTCGAGTGTTTTCAGTCGAGTCGTTAATACTTTTGCCGAAACTCCCTGGATATCATCTTTTAATTCACTAAATCGTCTCGGCCCAAGACATAAATACCAGATGATAGCCGGTGCCCATCTCCCGCCAATAACACCCATGCACAGGTGTAATGGGCATTCTTCAGGTGGTGGGCCCACCTTGTTTTTCCTTCTTGGGAGCATTGTTGACCTCTCTTTTTTTAGTTAGCGCGTTAGTTAGTGCTTTAGTTAGGGCGTTAGTTACCTGGAAGTAACCACTAAATTAAATTACTTTAGTATACCAGGTATACATAAGTAACTTGCTATGCGTAGAATGTTTCACGTTATTTAATGCAAACAAGGAGTTTAACAATGAAACTGTATTATAAGCCTGGAGCCTGTTCATTGGCGTCCCACATCATATTGAAAGAAATTGGCCATGATTTTGAGATTGAGAGCGTTGATACAGAAAATCAAAAAACGGAATTGGGTGATAATTTTTTAAAAATAAATCCAAAAGGTTATGTCCCCGCCCTTCGTCTGGATGATGGTAGCATTTTAACAGAAGGGGCTGCTATCTTGCAGTATCTTGCAGTATCTTGCAGACCTGAACCCCGAAGCGGGACTCGCACCTAAACCAGGTACGTTCGAGCGGGCTCGCTTGCACGAACATCTGAATTTTATTTCAACTGAACTTCACAAGGCATTTGCTCCTTTCTTCACCGCTAATGCTACAGATGAAGAAAAACAACTCGCCAAGGAGAATGTTGGTAGAAAGATGGATTATTTTGAGTCTATCTTTGACGATGGAAGAGACTTTCTCTTAGACAATAAATTTTCCGTTGCTGATGCATATTTTTTCGTCGTTTCAAGCTGGGCAGTACCAACAGGTATTGGGCTGGAAAAATGGCCTAGAATCGCCGATTTTTTTACACGTGTCGAAGGTAGGGAAAATGTTCAGAGTGCAATGCGAGCCGAGGGGCTGTGTAGCTAATGCATCAAATCCAAAAAAAAGTAATAGATTACCAATTTGCAGCTGTTATAGGCACCATTTCAAGATATTTTGATGGCTTATATAATAGCGATATATCCATGCTCGAAAAAGTATTTCATCCGAGAGCACACTATGTTTGTGCGACAAATGGCAGTATTCTCTATCTTAATATGAATGAATACTTCCCAATGGTTGATAATCGCCCGTCACCGGCCAGCCGCAGAGAGAAACGAAATGATCGAATATTGTCTGTGGATTTTGCGGGGCCTGTAACAGCGTATGCTCGTGTTGAATGCTCAATCGATACGAAATGTTTTACTGACTTCTTGACGTTAATTTTCGTCGATAATAAATGGCAGATTATCTCTAAAGTTTTTCACTACGAGATTATTGAATAATAAAAAATATTTTATAAATTCGAATGCTTACTAATACTTAAGGACAAAAAATGCCATACGTAAATATAAAAATCACTAAAGAAGGCACAACAAAAGAGCAAAAAGCCGAATTAATTAAAGGCGTAACAGACCTTCTCGTTCGTGTACTTAATAAAACACCTGCAACGACATTTGTCGTAATTGATGAAGTCGATATGGAAGACTGGGGGGTTGGGGGCGTGCCAGTCGAAGCGTTTCGTAAACGTCAACAGTGAAAAATATACCATTCTACTATCTTGATGTTATTGTTCCCAAAAAACGACCAGAATAGTTGTTTTTACTATTCGGTTTTTGAGCAATGGGCTCATTCAATACTCGCAACAATCAACTGATATCCATCAAGCGACCACATTATTCAATGACGCTTTTTTCCACCACTTCAATAAATTGACCGTTACTTTTCTGGCAATGCTGCCCTGGACAAGTGGTGGTGCATCATTCGCGGCTGAAGCTGCTCCTTGTATCACGCAGTTTTTGGAAAAAGAGTTTTTATTTGAGCGTCTCCATGGTAAGGCTGGTCTTTTTCTCATTTGTCATTATTACCCAGAGCAGCTGGTTGCAGGGTAGGTGAAAGGTGGCAATAAGGCGTAGTGGTCGTAGTCATTGGCGGTAGATAAAAAGGCAGGCATTTCATACTACGTACACTCTATTGTGACGTACCTTCCGGGCCAGAATTTTGGTAATGACTCTGGCCTATGAGTTAGGCAAGGAGTCAGAATCTTTACTGATAGGAAACCATTCTGGCTTGTGGTTTTGGGGGAGCACCGCTATAGTCAATAAACCTTTGAAGAGCTTGCGAGATCTGCCGTTAAGCTTTTTAAGTAGATTTGAACTGATTTACACAAAATTGACATGATGACTACCGCTCACAAGATACGTTTTGATGCCCTTTCCGGGCAGGTGTCTTTGTGTTCGGCTACGCAGGGTGCGGTTGTCGCTCTGTTTTCTGGTTTTGCTCCTTGTTTTGCCCTTCTGCGACTGCTGCCGTAAGGCAGACAAATCCCCCCTACATAATAATTTTTGTATTTCGTGACCGTTGAGCGGCTTTTCACGGCTGTTTTGACTCTATTCAAACGTTTGAATGACCGCTGACACGGATTTACGAGCCCCAATTTGCAAGATTGACGTGCAATCATCGACATTGAGTGACTGAAAAAATTTGGCGTCACTGCTAAGATGGTTCCACAAGAACGGAGCATATTAATGAGTAAGCAATTAATTATTTTTGACACCACCTTGCGTGATGGTGAGCAAAGTCCTGGTGCGTCGATGACCCGGGACGAGAAAGTGCGTATCGCCAAAGCCCTTGAGCGTATGCATGTGGATGTCATTGAGGCGGGTTTTCCCATCGCCAGCGAGGGTGATTTTGCCGCGGTTAAGGCCGTGGCGGACGTCATTAAAGACAGTACCATTTGTGCTTTGTCGCGGGCGCTGGACAAGGATATTGATCGTGCCGGTGAGGCTTTGAAGGGGGCTAATTCAGCGCGAATTCACACCTTTATTGCCACTTCGCCCATCCATATGAAGATGAAGTTACGCATGGAGCCGGACGCGGTAGTCGAGCAGGCCGTGCGCGCGGTGAAGCGGGCGCGTCAGTTTACCGATAATGTGGAATTTTCGCCGGAAGATGCGGGCCGTTCTGAGCTGGATTTTTTATGTCGTATTATAGAGGCGACCATTGATGCTGGCGCGACCACGATTAATATTCCGGATACTGTGGGCTATAACGTGCCGCAGCAGTTTGGCAATTTGATTGGAAATTTGCTCGAACGCATTCCAAATTCCGACAAGGCGGTGTTTTCGGTGCATTGCCATAATGACCTTGGCATGGCCGTGGCCAATTCCCTGGCTGCAGTGGTGCAGGGTGCAGGCCAAGTTGAGTGCACGATTAATGGCTTGGGTGAACGCGCCGGTAATGCCTCTTTGGAAGAAATCGTCATGGCGGTCAGTACGCGAAGTGATGTGTTTGAGATTAACGTTGACCATATTGACCGCACCCAAATCGTTCCTTGCTCGCGTTTGGTGTCGAGTGTGACGGGTTTTAACGTACAGCCCAACAAAGCCATCGTGGGTGCCAATGCCTTTGCTCATGAGTCTGGCATTCATCAAGACGGTGTACTCAAAAGCCGTGAAACTTACGAAATTATGCGCGCTGAAGATGTCGGCTGGTCGGCCAACCGCATGGTGTTGGGCAAACACTCGGGACGTAACGCGTTTCGGACGCGAATGCAGGAGTTGGGCGTTAGTTTCGACGGTGAGGAAGAGCTTAATGCCGCTTTCTATCGTTTTAAAGAACTCGCCGATAAAAAGCATGAAATCTTCGATGATGATTTGCAGGCATTGGTGACGGAAGCCAGTTGGGAAGCCGAAAATGAGCGGGTAAAACTGGTCGCTCTTAAGGTCTGTTCCGAAACCGGCGAAACCCCCAATGCGGTAGTGACGCTGAATATCGATGGCGAGGAAAAGCATGCCGAAGCCACTGGTGGTGGCCCTGTGGATGCGGCGTTTAAGGCGATTGAAGCGATGGTCAATAGCGGCACAGAGTTGCAGTTATATTCCGTTAGCAACATTACCAGCGGCACCGATTCGCAAGGCGAAGTGACGGTACGGCTGGACAAGGAAGGTCGCATCGTCAACGGGCAGGGCGCTGATACTGATATCGTCATTGCTTCTGCCAAGGCCTATATCAATGCTCTGAACCGTGTGATGGCTCCGGTGGATCGGCAGCATCCTCAGGTGTGATGAAAACATAACTGAAAACGACGTCTCAAATGAGTCGATATTCTCAGTAGTGTCTTTATTAGTCGCTATTGGTCTTTATTAAGAGTTGAGAGTTAAGAGTTAAGAGTTAAGAGTTAAGAGCTGAAAGTTGAAAGGCACTTCTCACCACTCAGGGGTTAATTAGCCCCTGAGTGGTGGGTAGTGCCCACCCTACAACCTGTTTTTTATTGCCGTGAAATGTGGTGTAAAAAACGCAGTAACCAGTAACCAGTAACCAGTGACAATTTCTTATGCCAATTTTTAAATGACAACGCCGCAACAACAATCTGCTTATTTACAGGCGATGGGAATCCAGGCTTGGGTGCCTCGACATGTGGCCTCTGCTGAAAGCCATGTGGAAGAAGTTGCGCCCGCCGTAGTAGAGCCTACGCCTGACGCTCCAGCACCAGCGCCTACTCAAATGCCGTCATTGGCGGAGATGGTCGCGAATAAGGCGCCGGCATTGGCATCGAGCCCGACTGCTAGCCCGACACCAAACCCGACACCAAGCTCGACACGTAGCCCGGCATCAGCACCGGCGCGGTCACAATCACAGCTATCATCACCAACACCGGCGACGCCAGTAAAAACAGCGGCAAGCCTCGTTGAAAGTGCGGATGAAAAGACACCGCCACCTTTCTTTAATGATGAACCGCCCATGCTCACGGACGACTTCATGCCGGAGCAGGAGTTGTCGGATATAGACATGTCTTCGTTTACCGATGCTGCACCGGTGGCCCCTGTTATCAACGTCAGCACTCTGGACTGGCCAGAGCTGCAAACTACCGCGTCTGCTTGCACGGCTTGCGAATTGCACCAGTCGCGCACGCAAGTGGTGTTTGGCACAGGCAATCAGTTTGCTGACTGGATGGTCATTGGCGCTGCTCCCGATGCTGACGAGGACCAACAAGGCACTGCCTTTGTTGGAGACTCCGGTAAGCTGCTTAGTAATATGCTGCGCGCCCTTGGGCTGGAACGTGAGCAGGTTTATATCAGCAGCACCCTCAAGTGCCGACCCGAGGGTGACCGTAATCCGCCTCCCGAAGCGTTCGACCTGTGCGAGGCTTACCTGCGACGCCAAATCGAACTTGTCTCACCCAAGGTGATACTGGCGGTGGGCGATGCAGCAGCCCAGCAATTGTTGAAGCTGAAAACGCCATTATCCGAACAGCGTGGCCAGATACACCAATATCAGGGTACGCCATTGGTGGTAATGTACCATCCTTCTGACTTGCTGAGTAAACCCGGTGAAAAGGCCAAAAGCTGGGAAGATTTACGCTTGGCGGCATCCGTAGTCAGTGGCAACGCCAAGGCTAAAAGCGCGTGAGCGCACTGATTGACCCTACCCGTTTTTCGGTGCGCTGCATGGTCACGAACGACCTTGAAGAAGTGATGCGCATCGAGATGGCAATGTACCCCTTTCCATGGACTCAGCGCATCTTTGAAGACTGCCTGAGAGTAGGCTACCGCTGTCACGTGGGCGAAATTGAAGGGTGTTTTGCGGGTTATGCTGTCATGTCCACAGGCGCAGGCGAGGCACATATTCTGAATTTATGCGTGGGGGAAGCATTTCAACGCCGAGGCTTAGCGCGTGAACTACTCCACCTCATGGTGAGTGAAGCGGACACCCTGGAAGTGCGTGATGTCTTCCTGGAAGTGCGACCGTCGAATACCGGGGCGATAACCCTCTACGAGCAAACCGGCTTTAACCAGGTGGGATTGCGTAAAGATTATTACCCTGCGGATGAAGGGCGTGAAGATGCGATTATTTTTGCGCTTAGCCTGCGCATGTAGATTACGGTATTGAATTGGCCTCGGTGTTTATAACGCAGAGGCGTTAATAACACAGTACACTTTCATTCCGCATAACTTTTTCTTAACGGCACTTTTACCGTTAAATGTCCGTAAAATAGACGTAATATTAGTTATCATTTGCCACTGAAATACACCCATGCCTACAACTCTCCCACCCGCCATTTTCCTCATGGGCCCCACTGCCACGGGTAAGACCGAACTGGCGATTGAACTTTGCCAGAAACTACCCTGTGACATTATCAGTGTCGATTCGGTGATGGTTTACCGTGGCCTGGATATTGGCTCGGCCAAACCTGATACCGCCACTCTGGCTGAAACCCCGCATCGATTAATTGATATTTGCGATCCTGCGGAACCTTTCTCGGCTGCACAGTTCAGAACACGCGCCATTGAAGACATTAACGACATTCTAGCCCGCGGCCGTATTCCGTTGTTGGTGGGGGGCTCCATGTTGTATTTCCGGGCGTTGGAGCAGGGGCTGTCGGTCTTACCCTCGTCAGACCCGGAAGTGCGAGCCCGACTGGAGGCCGACATTAACGAACATGGCCTGGCGCATCTTCATGCTCGTCTGGCCGAAGTAGACCCCGAAGCGGCGGCGCGCATTCATGTCAATGACCCGCAACGCACCTTGCGCGCACTGGAGGTTTTTGAGCTGACGGGCAAGTCCATGAGCAGTTTACTGGCGCTGGAAATTGACAATGATTTGCCCTGTCGCCTGGTAAAAATTGTACTGACGCCCGCCGACCGTGCACAATTGCATCAGCGCATAGAACAGCGTTTTCAGGTGATGCTCTCACAAGGACTTGTGGCCGAGGTAAAAGCCTTATTTCAGCGAGATGACCTACACGCTGACTTGCCCGCCATGCGAGCGGTGGGTTATCGGCAGGTGTGGGAATACCTGGATGGCCAGTGTGATTACGACACCCTGTGTGAAAAAGGCGTTATTGCGACCCGCCAATTTGCCAAGCGGCAGCTCACATGGCTAAAGCACCAGCCGCCGGAAGCGGTCTTCAAACTCGATTTTGAAGAAAAGCCGGGTCAAATTTTGACTCAGGTCTTGAAATATCTTGCCGCTAGTGCCATATGAGAAACTCAGGGGCAGAAATTATTGCCAAAGGCGACCAATTTCTGTGATTTGGTGGGGGCTTACTAAACTTTTTTGTTTTAAAAAGCTTCCCGCAACCGAAATAATTCGGTTTTCCCTGCGTTGTCCGAGGGAGTCTGTGTGTTTTGTGGTTATTTAACGGATGTCACTTTTTTTGACTACAATCAACTTTTTTTGACTACAATCAACTATTGAAGAGTGACCGAAGAGTGACTGTTTGATAGTGAAGAAGATGAAAAAGCACACTGAGCTCCAATAAAACCAATAAAGGATACATCAAAGGAGAAATACCATGTCAAAAGGGCAATCGCTACAAGACCCTTTCTTGAACGCACTACGCAAGGAGCGCGTTCCAGTTTCAATTTTTCTGGTTAACGGCATAAAATTACAGGGCCAAATTGATTCGTTTGATCAATTCGTCGTTCTACTAAAGAACAGCGTGAATCAAATGGTATATAAACACGCAATTTCCACGGTAGTGCCTGCGCGCAACGTGAAATTGCCCGTAGTAAATGAAGGTGGCGGCGATTCACGCAATTCCTGATACGCAAGCGCTTGAAAATAAAAAACCTGGCGTTTTTCTGTTGTTAAAAACACGGTTAAACGCCAGGCTTTATAAGGGGAGGGACGCGGTTGTTTGAGCTTCCTGGTACCCTGGATGCTGCTTCGGGAAAACGTACCCCCGGTAGTGAAAAAGCGGTTTTAGTACACGTCGACTTTTCATTTCGTGGAATGTCTTCTGGTAGAGCATCTTCTCGCAAATTTTCCACAACAAAGGTCGATGATGACGCTCTCGCCGAGTTTCGCGAGCTGGCGACGTCTGCCGGTGCGCAACCGGTAGCCGTGGTAACGGGTACACGCCGTACACCGGATGCTAAATACCTCATCGGCACGGGTAAGGCCGAAGAAGTACGAGAAATTATTCAGCGTGAAGGCGCTGAGCTTGTGCTGGTGGACTATGAGTTGGCCCCTTCCCAGGAACGCAATCTGGAACGCCTGTTGGAATGCCGGGTGTTGGATCGTACTGGACTGATTTTGGATATATTTGCCCAGCGAGCCACCTCCCATGAAGGACGTTTGCAGGTAGAGCTTGCCCAATTGCGGCATTTGTCCACACGGTTAGTGCGTGGTTGGACGCATCTGGAACGCCAAAAAGGCGGTATCGGCCTGCGTGGGCCGGGTGAAACGCAGTTGGAAACGGATAGACGCTTATTGAGTCTGCGTATCAAACAGCTGAATAAGCGTTTGGACAAGGTACAAAACCAGCGCGATCAGAGTCGTCGTGCGCGGCGTAAAGCCGAAGTGCCGACAGTGTCACTGGTGGGTTACACCAATGCAGGGAAATCGACCTTGTTTAACCGCCTGACTGAAGCCGAGGTTTATGCCGCTGACCAGCTGTTTGCAACACTGGACCCGACATTACGTCGGCTTAAGTTAGCCGATACCGGTACGATCATCCTTGCCGATACCGTGGGATTCATCCGTCATTTGCCCCATGACCTAGTGGCGGCCTTCCGTTCTACGTTAGAAGAAACCTGTCAGGCTGACTTATTGCTGCACATCATTGATGCCAGCAATGAAAATCACCAAGAACAAATGACCCAGGTGAATGCCGTATTGAAAGAAATCGGAGCCGATGAAATACCGCAAATTGAAATTTACAACAAGATAGACCTCATGCCAGAGCACCCAGCGCGGCTGGACGAGGATGAAGATGGGCAAGTCCATCGCGCCTGGTGTTCTGCACAAACCGGTGATGGACTGGAGTTGATAAAAAAGGCGCTGGATCAACGTTTCAGTGCCGATCAGCTGCACGAGTGGGTGCGAGTTCCTGCGTCAAATGGCCGCTTACGCGCCAAATTGTTTGAGGTAGGCAAGGTGCTGACGGAGTGGGTGGAAGACAATGGCGACATGCTGCTGGAAATAGAATTGGCGCGGCGCGACTTTGAAAGCTTGCAAAAAACGGAAGGCGTGCAAGCGCTGGATGAGACTCCTGTCCATGAACCCAGAATATGAGCTTGGCTAGGCCCGGAGCGTAAACTCAGAACGCCGGAGCGTAAACTCAGAACGTAAGTCGAACTTAAAGCCAAAAAAAGAAGCCGTTGAGCATATAAACGGTTGCAGCTGGGTACCGAAACCCCCTAAAATCCACCCCCTGTATCGACGTATAGTCGGACAATGTATTGAAAGATGATTCATGCCTGTTTTGTGAGGGTAAAACAGGCATGTGTTTTTAATGGTTTTTATTGAATTTTGTATGGTTTTTTAATGACTGCCCAACATAATGGCAGATAATAATTTTCATAAACGGAGCGTAATAATGGCCTGGAATGAACCTGGTGGTTCAGGGAAAAAAGATCCCTGGGGCGGACGTAAAAATAATGAACAAGGTCCGCCTGACCTCGATGAAGTCGTGAAAAAGCTTCAAGAAAAATTTGGCGCCTTATTCGGTGGTGGCGGACCGCGCAGTGGTGGTACTGGCTCAGGTAAGTCAGGGACCATCGGTTTTGGCCTGATTGCCGCAGTGGCACTTATCGGCTGGGTAATTTCCGGCGTGTATATTGTCGAAGAAGGTACCCGCGGCGTCGTGTTGCAGTTTGGTAAATACCACGAAACGACACAACCGGGCCCGCACTGGTTCCCACGGGGCATTCAAAAAGTTGAGTCCGTTGATATCGCAAACATCCGCGGCATCAGCGTGGGTTTCCGCAGTGGTGCGGGAAATCGACAAACCTCCAGCAATGTCGGGCGTGAGTCATTGATGCTGACCCAGGATGAAAACATCGTAGACGTTAAACTGGCCGTGCAATTTAAAGTGAAGAGTGCCAGTGACTACCTGTTCAATGTCAAAGATCCTGAGACATCGCTGCGTCAGGTTATCGAAAGCGCCATTCGTGAAACGATTGGTAAAAGCGACATGGATTACATCCTTAAGGAAGGTCGTGCGGATGTGACAGAGCAGACGAAAGTGCAGGTACAGGCCATCATGGATCTGTATCAAACCGGTTTGCAGGTTACCACCGTCAACTTGCAGGACGCCCAGCCACCGGAACAGGTGCAGGATGCCTTTGCGGATGCCGTAAAGGCACAGGGTGACCAGGCGCGTGTCATTAATGAAGCCGAAGCCTACTCCAATGACATTATTCCAAGAGCACGTGGTAAAGCTGCTCGTCAATTGGCCGAAGCTAACGCTTATAAAGAACAGGTTATTGCTGAAGCAACGGGTGAAGCGTCACGCTTTACGCAAGTGCTAACCGAGTACAAAAAAGCGCCTGAAGTCACGCGCAAACGTTTGTATCTTGAAGCCGTGGAATCGGTGCTGACTAACAGCAGTAAAGTGCTGATAGATGTTAAAGGCGGCGGCAACTTGCTGTATTTACCGCTGGATAAAATGATGTCGGGCGGCGGCGCAGGATCATCGCGTGCTGGAAACATCCTTCAGGGTGGTTCATCTTCCGCATCACGACAAATTGTAGAACAACGACTACGCGAAAGTGTTCGCAGTAGAGGAGTACGCTAATGGGACAGGCAAAAGGATTAATCGGCATCCTCATTGCGGCGGGTGTGTTTATTGCGTCGTTTTCTATCTTCACCGTCGACGAACGGGAAAAAGTCATCTTGTTCCGTTTGGGTGAAATCGTCAGCACTGACTATACGCCAGGGCTGTATTGGAAAACGCCTTTTGTAAATAACGTGCGTAAATTCGATTCACGCGTTCAAACCCTGGATGCTGCTCCGGAACGTTACCTCACCGGTGAGAAGAAAAACCTCATCGTGGATTCGTTTGTGAAGTGGCGCATCAACGATGTCTCCAATTTCTACACGGCAACGGGTGGTGATGTGGTGCGCGCTAATTTGCGTTTGTCGCAAATTGTTAAAGATGGCTTGCGGGGTGAATTTGCCAAACGCACCATCAAAGAAGTCGTGTCCGGTGAACGTGAAGAGATCATGACCTTGATCACCAAACTGGCCAATATACAGGCCGAGACCTTTGGTATAGAGATCGTCGACGTGCGCATTAAACGCATTGATTTTCCGCCTGAAATCAGTGACTCGGTGTACCGTCGTATGCGCGCTGAACGTGAGCGTGTCGCCAAAGACCTGCGTTCACGCGGTGCAGAATCGGCTGAAAAGATTCGTGCTGAAGCCGACCGTCAGCGCACAGTTCTCATCGCCGATGCGTTCCGTGATGCTGAAATTTTGCGTGGTGAAGGCGATGCCTCCGCAACGTCAATTTACGCCAAAGCTTATGGCAAGGACGTGGAATTTTATTCCCTGTATCGCAGTTTGAATGCGTACAAGCGAACCTTCTCCAGCAAAAACGATATTTTGGTGATTGAGCCGAACTCAGAGTTCTTCAAGTACTTTAAATAACAGTTCTTTATAAGAACTGTAAAAACCGTAGGGTGTACCCACAGGGCATAAAGGCACCTCCCACCATATTGTCCTTCCCAGGGCTATTATGGTGGACATTGCCGTTATGCCTTATGGGTACACCCTACAAAATGAGTTGAATTAAGAATTATGTGGGATGAGTTACTCAGCGCCCTGGCGCTTGTGTTGGTAATAGAAGGACTTTTTCCCTTTATTAGTCCCACAGGGTTTCGGAAAAAAATATTGGCAATGACCGAAATGAATGACCGCTCGATACGCATGGCAAGTTTGGCCAGTATGGTGGGTGGATTGGTGTTGCTGTATTTGATTCGTCAATAGATTTTTTCTAAGAAAAGTGTTGTTCCGTTAAATTGAAATACCTCGTTGTTTAACGAGGAAATTACTGAGCGATTTGATAGTTCGGTAGCACTTTTTAAGTACCGTTTCAGTACCGTTTCAAGTACTACAGACATGAAGATCAATTCTACTCCTCCGTCATTCCGGCGAAGGCCGGAATCCAGAATGTCGTTGAAACCACTAAATTTCGGTCTGGGGCACAAGTACCCTCAGGAACGATGTACCAAATGAACAGGACAATATTGTCCAATAGACTAATTTCATAGCGCGACTATTGAACACAAGCAAAAGTATTACCTTATTATGAATAACGAACGTTGGTTGTTACCCGAAGGGATTGAAGAATTACTGCCGCCTCAGGCCAAGCGCCTGGAGCAGTTACGGCGAGAGCTGTTAGACCTCTTCACGTCCTGGGGTTATGAGCTGGTGATACCTTCACTGGTCGAATATCTGGATTCTTTGTTGACCGGCACGGGCAACGATCTTGAATTACAGACCTTCAAACTCACCGATCAGTTGAATGGTCGCCAGATGGGCGTACGCGCCGACATCACGCCACAGGTCGCGCGCATTGACGCCCATCGCTTGTTGGATCGCGAAGGGCCAGTACGCTTATGTTATCAAGGTACCGTACTGCATACCCGGGGTGATGGGTTAGGCGGATCGCGCAGTTTCACGCAAATTGGTGCTGAACTGTACGGCCACAGCGGCATTGAAAGTGACGCCGAAATGGTCAGCCTGATGCTGCAAACTCTAGCACTGGCGAAAGTGGAATCCGTCTATGTGGATTTGGGCCATGTCGGTATATTTCGCGCCTTAACACAAACCGCCGGTCTGGACTCGAAACAAGAACGGGCATTGTTTGATACCTTGCAACGCAAAGCGGTTCCTGAACTGAATGACTTGCTGGAAACGCTCAAGGTGGATGCAAAAACACGGCAGGCCTTTGAAGACCTGGTGTGGTTGAACGGCGACGGCGATGTATTAGGCCGAGCACGCCAAAGTTTGGCGGGTAACGCGGCGGCATTAAAAGCCATTCATGAAATTGAACACGTCGCTGAGCACGTTTGTCGTCTGCAACCCAATTTGCAGTTACATTTCGATCTCGCCGAGTTACGAGGATATCACTACCACACCGGCGTGGTTTTTGCCGCGTATCAACCAGGGCAGGGCAGAGCCATTGCTCAAGGTGGACGCTACGACGATATTGGTAAAGTCTTTGGACGTGCGCGCGCCGCAACGGGATTCAGCGCAGACCTGCGCTCACTGATTGCCTTAAGTGCCGAAAAAGTGACTGCAGAAAATGCAGCCAAAACGGCCGGCGTATTTACCCCCGTGAATGACGACCCCGCCTTACTCTTGAAAATTGCCGAACTTCGCGCCGCCGGTGAGCGCGTTGTGTGTGAACTAACGGGCCAGGAAGGTGGTGCAACTGCCGCAGGTTGTTCGCAAGTGTTGGTGTTGAAAGATAAGCAATGGATCCTCACAGAAGTGTAGTGCGGGTTTTATTGCGGGTTTTATTAAAGAACATCGAGTTGAAAATGTAGGTCAGGGTGCGAAGCTCCCTGACAGAAAGCGACTCAACAGGCTCAACAAGCGCGCTGACTCAGTCTCGCTTGGCGTGAACGCGCAAAACGAATGCAGCCTGTTAACGTTTACTACCTCGAGACAGATCGCAGGGTACAGATGTACATATTTTGGTCAAAAAGCATTATTAAAAGGTAACCGTCATGGGTAAGAACGTAGTAGTCATCGGCACACAGTGGGGCGACGAGGGTAAAGGTAAAATCGTCGACTTGCTGACGGATCAGGCGCAAGCCGTGGTGCGCTTTCAGGGCGGCCACAACGCTGGCCATACCCTGGTGATCGACGGTGAAAAAACCGTTCTGCATCTGGTGCCTTCCGGTGTGCTGCGTGAAAACGTCTTGTGTATGATCGGTAATGGCGTGGTGGTATCGCCTGTTGCTTTGCTCGAAGAAATCGACATGCTGGAAGGTCGCGGTGTACCCGCGACTGAGCGTTTACGCATCAGCGAAGCTTGCCCCCTGATTTTGCCGTACCACATTGCCCTGGATAACGCGCGGGAAGTGGCACGTGGCAAATCCAAAACCGGAACCAAAATCGGCACCACAGGACGCGGTATTGGCCCTGCCTACGAAGACAAAGTTTCTCGTCGTGGCTTGCGCCTGGGCGATCTGTTCCATCCCGAACGTTTTGCCGCCAAGTTAGGCGAAGTGCTGGATTACCACAATTTTGTTTTGCAAAATTAC
This sequence comes from Ectothiorhodospiraceae bacterium, assembly GCA_002401775.2. Lineage (GTDB taxonomy): Bacteria > Pseudomonadota > Gammaproteobacteria > SZUA-152 > SZUA-152 > SZUA-152. The sequence goes on along the minus strand of NVUB02000156.1, from coordinate 23,430 downwards.
TACAAAGTCGAACCTGTGGATTTCCAGAAAGTGCTGGATGAAACATTGGCTTTGGGTGAACGCATCAAACCTATGGTCGCGGATATTCCCGAGTTATTGAATGATATTCAGAAGGCGGGTGGCAGTATTTTATTCGAGGGTGCCCAGGGTGCCTTGCTGGATATTGACCACGGGACTTATCCATACGTGACCTCATCCAATACCACCGCTGGTGGCGCGGCCACGGGCAGTGGTGTTGGCCCGGCCAGCTTTGACCATATCGTCGGCATCACCAAAGCCTATACCACGCGAGTGGGTTCCGGCCCATTCCCCACCGAACTGTATGATGGTGAGGAACTGCAGGACAGTGTCGGCAAACACCTGGCCGATCAAGGCCATGAGTACGGCTCGACCACCGGTCGCCCACGTCGCTGTGGCTGGTTTGATGCGGTCGCACTGCGCCGCTCCAATCAAATTAACAGCACCACCGGCCTGTGCATTACCAAATTGGATGTGTTGGACGGACTGGATGTGATTCGTTTGTGTGTGGGTTACATCATCGATGGTGAAGAACGCCGCACACCGCCCGTAGGCGCAGAGGCCTTCGCTGATTGCAAGCCCGTGTACATCGACATGCCCGGTTGGAGTGAATCCACCGTGGGCGTACAAAATTACGATGAGCTGCCGGCAAATGCCAAGGCGTATCTCAAACGTATTGAAGAGATCACCGAAACGCCTATTGATATTATTTCTACTGGCCCGGATCGCAACGAGACCATCGTCCTACGCCATCCATTTACGAAATAACCCCCAATCTCATAAGTACGTTAACAAAAATGCGTTGTTTTGTAGGTTGGCGGTGATGCAGGAACCCCAACATCATTGGCGACGTGCTGGGGTTTGCACACTCACTCCAGCCTACAATAAATAGAATAGCCAGCTTAACGTAATGACATTGGAATAATCCCCGTTAAACGTCCCTCTACTGGCCGGTATTTCGGGCCAGCATCTTCATATTCTCTCCGTTCAGCAGCCGTTCTGTGTGCTTGACCGGCAAACTACGCCAAAACTGCTACAGTTGAATTAACCGTTCCGTATTGACGGGTGCTTCTGATGGTTTCAACGGCTGGAACGTCGTTGAACGGTGACACAGAGGATGCGGTGCGGTCCTATTAATGTACTCATTAGTCGGACTGACTTCATTATTCTTTCGTCTGTGAGTATTACACTGTCTTTTCTTATGAGAGCGTTCGCCAATGAGCATAAAAATACCGCAAGCCCAGTTCCAAATCGGCCAAATTGTTGAACATCTCAAATTTGGCTATCGCGGTGTTGTGTTCGAGGTTGATCCTGTCTATTCACTGAGTGAGGTATGGTACACCTCAACAGCTAAATCGCGCCCCCCCAAAAACCAGCCCTGGTACCACGTATTGGTTGATGGGTATGATCATTCAACCTACGTCGCAGAGCGTCACCTCACTGCTTCTGATGATACGGATTCTATTAACCACCCTGATTTATACGTCTATTTTTCCGACCAGGTTGAAGGTCGGTATTCCCCCTTGCATCGGATGATGTGAGCTGACTGTCGTCGGCTTGCCGAGATCATGGAACGTGCCGACTCATCACCCAAATAATCTGAACGCTGCAAAAAGATTACGGATAGGCGGGTACTCAAAAAAATTATAGTAGTGCTTATTCTGATGTTAGGCTCGGCACAGGTCGGGGCTGAGAATATTCGTATCGGTGTACGAGCTCACAGCGGAGAAGCCAAAGCCTTTGCCAGTTGGCAACCCACCGCAAATTATCTGACTTCCCAAATTTCTGATCATACTTTTTTGGTGGTGCCCATTGTTAAGTTTTCTGAATTATTGGGGGCTGCCAATAGCGGTGATGTGCATTTTATTTTAACCAATCCCTCTGCGTATATTCGTGCCGAGGTACAAGCGGGCGCTAGCCGACTGCTTACTTTGCGAAATAATCGTGGTAACAAGGGGTATACAGTGTTTGGTTCGGTGATATTTACTCGAGCTGACCGTGATGACATTGTCAACTTGTCGGATTTGAGGGGGAAATCCTTTATAGCCGTGGCTCCAAAGGCTTTTGGTGGCTGGCAGGTATCCTGGTACGAACTATTACAAAATGGCATTGATCCCCAAGGAGATTTTTCTGAATTATTATTTGGGCACAGTAATCAGGAAACTGTGGTCTATGCGGTGAATGATGGCGACGTCGATGCAGGAACAGTACGCACTGATATGCTGGAGAGATTACATAAATCCAGATTAATAGACATGCGTCATTTTAAGGTGCTGGGTGCAAAAACCGACGCGTCATTTCCGTTTTACCACAGTACCAAGTTATACCCAGAGTGGGCCTTTGCTAAAACCCGGTTTGCCAGTGATGAGTTGTCTAATCAAGTGGTGATTGCTTTGCTGGGCATTTCACCGGAGCACCCCGCATCGATTGCCGGCCAATACCAAGGGTGGACGGTACCGTTGAACTACGAACCAGTGCACGAATTGTTACAAGCCCTTCACGTGTCACCTTACGATAAACTACCGGAAATTTCTCCTCAGCGGGTTTTTCAAGAGTATCGTTTTTCGGTGGTAATGGTGGTTTTGTCAATCGTAGTGATTTTACTGGTGTTGTGCGCAGTGCTGCGCTCCCGTCAAAAAATAAATGTACTCAACGGCAAATTGAATCTCCAAGTAGAACAACGGCAACAGGCTGAAAAGTCATTGCACCAGTACCAAACTCATTTAGAAGCGTTGGTTGAAGCGAGGACGCGTGAACTGCAAGAAAGTAACCGCGAACTGGAGTCCTACAGTTATTCCATTGCCCATGATTTACGTGCTCCGTTGCGCAGTATTACCAGCTTTAGTCAGATATTGGGCGAAGAAGCGCGGCAAAAACTCAGTGTTGAAGAAACAGGATTTCTAGAGCGAATCACGGCTGCCGGAAAATACATGGCGGAATTGATCGATGACATTCTTGAATTGGCAAGCGTTCACCGCCATGGCGCATTATCACTTTCTGAGGTTAATATCAGCGAGATAGCGAATAGCGTCATTCATCGTATTCAGTTACAAGACCCTGGCCATTCTGTGCAGTGGGACATTGCCGCTAACCTTAAAACCCAGGGCGATCCAGAATACATCCGAATCATTATTGATAACCTGCTCATGAACGCCTGGCAGTATACCTTGAGTGTAGAATCACCTCGTATTGAGTTGGGTTGCAAGGTGAATGTTAACAATCCCGATTCTACCCCTGACTCTACCCCTGACTCCACCCTTGACTCCAACCACGAAACCGTCTTTTTTGTGAAGGATAATGGTCGGGGGTTTAATATGCGTTACGTCAACAAATTGTTTATGCCCTTTTACCGGCACCACGGTAAGGGTGAATTTGAGGGTACCGGCGTTGGATTGACCCTCGTGCAAAAAATCGTACAGCGCCACGGTGGCCGAGTGTGGGCTGAAGGTAAAGAGGGTGAGGGCGCCTGTTTCTTTTTTACCTTGCCTGATAGCTTGGAAACACCGCCCTGATTCTTGACAAATTCCCCAAAAAACGAGTACGATCATGTCACTATCTTCAGGTGTCCCAAAGGCTTTCGCCCAAGGGATTAAACGGGAAGCCGGTGAGTTCTTGCGGACACTTTTTAGTCTACTAGTCCGCAAAGAACAATCCCGGCACTGCCCCCGCAACGGTAAATGAGTAAAGGGTTTGCATTACGTCACTGTGCTAAGGCATGGGAAGGCGCAACCCGGGAATAATTTCCCACTCGTGAGTCCGGAGACCGGCCCGAAGCTATTGGTTGGCATTGCGGCGGGCGATGTTACGGCTGGCGAACCCCGTCAGTGCGTATCAAATTCTGTTTTCTTTCTCCGTAATTGCCCTTTGATTGTGATCGGTCAAGTCTGTGCCTGATTGCACCATTTTTTGCGCGGTTAGTTGTGCGAGGACGGTTGTGTGAGGAAAAAAATAAATGAATACCCCTGATAATTCAGACACTGTCCAAGCTGGTAATGTCGAAACAAACGATACTGAAACAAACGATACCGAAACAAATAACGGCAAAGCAGAGCGTCACCGTAACCGTATGCAGCGTAAAAAAACGGTGGTGGACGACGCCATTGCTCGCGCAGATCGAGACCAGGGTTTGTTGCTGATTTTAACCGGCAACGGCAAAGGCAAATCCAGTTCCGCGTTTGGCATGGTGGCCCGTGCACTAGGCCACGGTATGAAAGTTGGCGTCGCACAATTTATCAAAGGCCGTGGAGATACCGGCGAAGAGGCTTTTTTCCAGCGCCAGCCCAATGTGGTTTGGCACGTACTGGGTGAAGGTTTTACCTGGGATACTCAGGATCTGGCACGTGACACTGAAACGGCCCAACGTGGCTGGGACGTGGTGCGTGAGATGTTGAACGATCCTTCTTTTGACCTGATCGTGCTCGACGAGCTGACCTATCCCCTCAAGTTTGGATGGTTGCAGCTGGATGATGTGCTGGCCGATCTCAAACAACGACCCGACATGCAGCATGTGGTGATCACCGGTCGTGGTGCGCCTGATGGATTGTGCGACGCAGCTGATACCGTGAGTGAGTTGCGTGATGTAAAACACGCCTTCCGTGACGGTGTGCGCGCCCAACCGGGTATTGACCTGTGAGGTACGGTTCGTGACTTTTGCAACAGCAATAGCAACATCAGCAACAACAGCAATATCAACGTCGGAAATGACGGATAGATTGTGCCCGGCATTGTTTGTTGCTGCTCCAGCCTCAAACCAGGGCAAGACCACGGTGACCGCAGCGCTGGCGCGTTTTCATACTCAGCGTGGTCGGCGTGTAAGGGTCTTCAAAACCGGCCCCGATTTTCTCGATCCCATGATTTTGGAACGGGCCTCGGGCAATCCGGTATATCAGCTCGACTTGTGGATGGGCGATGAACAGCATTGCCGCGAACTGTTATATGCCGCAGCGGCAGATGCCGATCTGATTTTGATTGAAGGCGTCATGGGCCTTTTCGATGGCGACCGCTCCAGCGCAGACTTGGCGACACTTTTTGGCATTCCGGTGCTGGCAGTAATTGACGGCAGCGGAATGGCACAGACTTTTGGTGCGCTGGCCTACGGGCTAGCTAATTACCGACCGGATTTGCCCTTTGCCGGTGTGTTTGCGAATCGCGTGGGCAGTGAACGTCACTACGAAATGCTGGCAGAAAGCCTGCCTGAAGGCCAAACAGCCTTTGGCTGGTTGAATCGTGATGAGGACATCGCCTTGCCGGATCGCCATTTGGGTCTGGTACAAGCGGATGAAATTGCCGACCTCGATGCCCGCATCAGCAAGGCAGCGGTGGCATTACAGGGTATTCCGGAGGATCTGCCACCTGCCATAACATTCAGTAATATTGAAGTAACCCGCGCTGACGACACACAAAAAACAAACCCATTATCAGGTGTACGTATCGCCATCGCCCGTGACACCGCGTTCGCTTTTTTGTACCGCGCCAACCTCGATTTTCTGCGCAGCGAGGGGGCCGAGCTGAGTTTCTTTTCACCCCTGACAGATGAGAAGCTGCCCGAGGCCGACGCGCTTTATTTGCCGGGGGGTTATCCTGAATTGCACCTTGAACAATTGGCTGGCAATCGGCCCATGAAAGCGGCGATTCAGGCCCATCATTATAGTGGTAAAACCATTGTTGCAGAGTGTGGTGGCATGCTCTATTTGGTAGAAACACTGACTGATGTAAAAGGAAAAACCGCTCGCATGGCCGGGCTATTGCCAGGCCATGCGAGTATGCAGTCGCGATTATCGAATTTAGGCATGCACAGTGTAGAGCTGCCAGAGGGTAATATGAGGGGTCATACTTACCACTACTCGACGTTAGAGAGTCCTCTGGAGCCCATTGCCGTGAGTGAAGGTGCCCGCAAAGGCCGGCGCAGTGAGCCGATATACCGCGAAGGTCGGCTGAGTGCCTCGTACCTGCATCTTTACTTTCCATCAAACCCGATGGCGGCAGCGAAATTGTTTACACCTTCGGTTTAGTGGGCGAAGCCAAAAAGCCCACTCCATCCGTCATTCCGGCGAATGCCGGAATCCAGGGGGGCAGCGATAATGGTGTTTTTTGGCTTAACTTTGGCTTAACTTAAGTGCCATACACATCGTGCCATACACATCAGTCCTAAGTATCCTGCGGGGGATAAGATCTGTATAAACTCCGTGTTGTAAACGCAGAGGCCGCAAAGTCGCAAAGGGCGCCGAGAAAGATTAGTTATGTAGGTCATGTTGCGCAGCTACGTGACGCGACTGTTCGAACGGGCGCATCGTTATTGGATAAGGAGTATTGTCACGTAGCTGCGCAACGTGACCTACGAAAACCAGCCTCAGGTTTGAATGGCGTTTAGTTAAGCTAAAAGACCCAGAGGGTATTCGCCGGGATGGTGGCAGTATTTGGCTTATCTAAGTCCCATATGGGTCAGGCCCGGAGTGATGGAAAAGAACTATTAATAACTACTAATAACTACTAAGAACTACTAAGAACTACAACCGTAAAAAGAACAGCAGTCATCAGCAAATAATAATTTGAAACTCTAACTTTAAACACAAGAAGAAAAGGATAAAAACATGCACAATAATTCAAGCCTTACTTTATCAAAAAATAAGTTATCAAACGCCATTGCTGAAACCGCATCCACAACTACATCCACAACTACATCCACAGCAACAACCAATAAATATGCAGCTGCTGCCTTAGCCGCATCTGTCGGTATCGTACTGTTGTTTGCCGCCGGTTTTGCGGAAACCAGCGTGCTGCACAATGCGGCTCATGACTCTCGTCATGCTGCGGTATTTCCTTGCCACTAAAGGCTTGCCTCGAAGTATGGGTCGCTGAAAACGTGACATGTGATATACGTGAATTTAGTCATGTAAAATTTAGTTACGTGAAAGTGAAAGTTGAATAATGAATACTTCTATTAAAAACCTGTTCACGGTCGCGGCCTTGAGCAGTCTGTTTGCGGGTGTGTTGTTAACACTGTTTCAACAATTTCAGGTGGTGCCTGCCATTGTGGAAGCAGAGACCTATGAAGTGACCGGTAGTGGGCTTGCTGCGGATCATGCAATGGTCGAGCATGGTGAAGCTGATCATCATGAAATAGATAGTCATGCAACAGACAGCGGCCATCTACACGACGAAACCGCATGGGCACCGGAAGATGGGCTGCAACGGCATTTATTTACAGCGGCTGCCAATGTTGTTATTGCCCTGGGTTTTGCGTTGTTGATGGGTGCTGCTGCTGCCATGGGTGGTATCAAAATTAACTGGCGCACGGGTTTGCTATGGGGACTCGCGGGTTACGTTATATTTTTTGTGGCACCGTCACTCGGTCTGCATCCAGAGTTGCCGGGCACCGAGGCCGCGGATCTTCAATTACGCCAATACTGGTGGCTGGCGACCATTGCCTGTACTGCTGCTGGGCTTGCACTACTGGTATTTAACAGCCGTTCTGCACTCAAGGTTGCCGGTGTGCTGTTTATTATTGCACCGCATGTTATCGGTGCTCCGCAGCCGGACGTACACAACGCCTTGGCACCGGCTGAATTGATTCAGACATTTATTATCGCCACGGTCATTTCCAATGCGGTATTTTGGTTGGCATTAGGTGGCCTGTACGGGTTTTTCAATCAGAAGTTAGCGCAGCAATAAAGGGTGCTTACTGCGGTACCTTGTCTGTAAGAACATGCTCGACAGCGTAATGAAAAATTAACGGGAAGTCTCCATGTTGATACTGGTTTGGGTGTAGTAAACGCAAAGGTCGCAAAGCCGCAGAGAACGCAAAGGTTTTATAAGATATAGCCCGCATATTGTTATGTGTCATTCTTCAAGAGAAGACCAAAATAATAGAAAAATAATGGGGCGCAGCAGGTCAGAAGCAGGTTGAAAACAGGCTAAAAGTGTCGTTGAAAATGATAGAAATAAATGAGTGGGAATGTGAGCACAAATAAAGATAATAATACGGGCACGAACATGGGCAAGGTGTGGTTTGTAGGGGCCGGCCCAGGTGACCCGGAATTACTCACGGTGAAAGGCCGCGATTTAATTGCGCGCGCCGACGCTATTTTATTTGCGGGTTCTCTGGTGTCAGAAGCCGCCATGCGCTGGGCCAAGCCCGGTTGTGAGATAGGTGATTCCAAAGGGATGGATTTGGAAGAGATTGTCGCCTGGTTGATCGACAAGGCCCAAAATGGCCAGACAGTTATTCGTCTGCAAACGGGCGATCCCGGTTTGTATGGAGCGTTGATTGAAATGGTACAGCCGCTGGATGAGCAGGGCATAGACATCGGTGTTGTGCCCGGTGTTTCATCGGCTATGGCGTCGGCCGCCGCCGGGGTAGAAAGTTTAACTCTGCCCGAAGTCACACAAACTGTCATTCTGACCCGTGTCGAAGGCCGCACTCCCATGCCTGATGGTGAGTCGCTACCTGAACTGGCACAGCATCATTGCACTCTCTGCCTGTTCCTCTCCATTACGTTACTGAAAAAAGTACAGGCTGATTTGCTGGAAGCCGGTTGGTCGCCAGACTCCCCGATACTGGTTGTGTATAAGGCCAGTTGGCCGGGCGAAGAAAAAATTATTCGCGGCACCATCACGGATATCCGCGAAAAATGTCGTGCAGAAAAAATTAATAGCCAGGCCATGATTATCGTCAGTCCGACCATTGGTGCACGTGATTGGCCAGAGCTGAAAAAATCCAAACTTTACGATAAAAGCTTCAGTCACCGCTTTCGTAAAGCGACACATAAAATTACAGAAGAGGCTTAACGGCCTGTTTAAAACATTTACTATAAAACATCACTGCTGTCCCGTTAACTTTTTTCATGTCTTTCATGCCACTAAATGGTCTAATAGCGACATTTTTTGCCGCCTAAACAGCGAAGCATATCGAGTTAACGGGACAGCAGTGGTAAAACATTTACTATAAAACTTTTGTTATAAAACATGCTAAGTGAATATAAAAATGAATCTGAATCTGAATCTGAATGAAAATGTAAAAACAAAGGTGTTATTAGTCGGTCACGGCTCACGCTTTAAAGCCGGTAATGATGAAATAGATACTTTCGTCAATATCTGGCGTGAGAAAAATCCGCAGTGGAAAATCGAAGCCTGTTTTATTGAATTTTCTGATGTGTTACTGGATCGGGGCCTGGACAACGCGGCAGAGGGTGCTGAACGCGTCATCGTGGTGCCGTTGATTTTAAATGCCGCCGGTCATGTGAAAATGGAAATTCCCCATTTCATTAATGATGCACGTCAGCGTCACCCAGAGGTGGAGTTTATTTATGCCCGTCACTTGGGCGCAGGTGAACCCATTCTTAACATTCTGAAGCGCAACTTAGTGAAAGTGATGATGGCCATGGATGCGCCGGACCCGAAAAGCACGGGTGTCATTTTGTTAGGGCGAGGTTCATCCGACCGTGTCGCCAACGGCGAAATTGCCAAAATGGCCCGTTGGTTATTTGAAGAAAGCGACCACGAACTGGTGGATATCGCTTTCACGGGTATTACCTATCCTCGTTTAGAAATGGCCGTACAGCGCCACGTGCAACAGGGCATGACGCAAATCGCAATTTTGCCGTATTACCTGTTTACCGGTACGTTGATCGAACGTATTAAGCGTCAGGTGGAAAGGTTAAAAGTGCAGTATCCGCAAGTGATTTTTGCCCACGGCGAATATTTTGGCTTTGAAGAAGAAATCTACGCCATGCTCAATGAACGAGTTCTTGATGCGAGTGGCGATGTGAATGACGCTGAAACCCGCATGATGGAATGTGATGGTTGCCTGTATCGACAGGAAGCCGAGGCCGATCATCACCACCATCATCACCATGATGACGCTCATAACCATGACCATAACCATGATCATAATAACGAGCAGGAAGCAGAAAAGGCAGGCGCATGAGTAATGTCATCACCGAACAGCTGACCAAAGCTGGTCAGCAAATCGAACATGATTCATTTGCCATCGTGGATAACGAAGCAGGTTCCCATGAAGGCTATAGCGAAGGTGAATGGCAGATTGTACGCCGCATGATTCACGCCACGGCTGACTTTGAATTTAATGGCTTGGCCCGCTTTCATTCTGAAGCGACAGAGGCTGGTATCAAGGCGCTGACATCGGGCGCACCCATTGTGGCCGACGTGGAAATGATTTGCGTGGGCTTGTCCCAACCACGCCTCTCGCATTTTGGCGTGAAAACGAATCACTTCATCGCTGATGAAGATGTTATCGCACAAGCCAAAGCAGAGAATACCACTCGTGCCGTACAGGCCATGCGCAAGGCGCACAAAAAGGGCCTTATTGATGGCGGCATCATCGCCGTAGGTAATGCACCTACCGCTTTGCTGGAAGTGTTGGACATGATCAAACACGGTGTCGCAAAACCCGCAATGATCGTTGGAATGCCCGTAGGATTCGTCTCCGCCGCAGAATCTAAAGATGCCTTGAGCGAATTAACAGACGTACCGTGGTTAATCACCAAAGGCCGCAAGGGTGGTTCTACATTAGTCGTATCGGCCTTACATGCCTTATTGGCACTGGCCGAGGCAAAACAGAAAAGCGCCTGAATTGTTAATGGTGTTGTTATTGGTATTGTTGAGTTCGTGACAACACAAGACGACACAAGACGACACAAGACGACACAAGACAACCCAACCCGACGCAAAGGCGCAGAGGGGCAAAGGGCGCAAAGAAAGGTTTCAGCGTGAAAAAACTCTGCGATCTTAGCGTCTCTGCGTTAGATTTTGATTTGAATATAGTGCTGCCATACGTCGGTATGCTTTTGAACTGGAATCCAATGGCTTTTGTCAGGTTAGAGCGGCTGGATCCCGGCTAAAGACATGCCGGGATGACGGTTTCGTAGTAAGCGTGCTTTAGTTTCATTCACCATGAAGTATGAGATGTTTGGGGATTATTGATAAATATTTTTTAACGAAAATGTAGGCTTAACAATAAAATAATGTAAACCGTCATTCCGGCATGTTTTAGGCCGGAATCCAGAATGCTATTACAACTACTGAATTTCAGCCCTTATACCTTCTGGACCACATGTAACTAAAGGGTATGCGCCAGAATACCCAAAACGTTTGACGGGGCAGGCTGGGACGGGAAAATTCAGGGTACTGATTTTGTTGTATGACACAAATAAACGAACTATTTAAACATCACACCTAACACGCAAGCACACGCTATGAAAAAAACGATGGTGAAAAAGAAGAAGGGTACCCGCAAGGGTTTTACCACGGGGGCTTGTTCAGCCGCTGCGGCCCGTGCCGCCTGTTTGGGGTTGCTTACCGATGAAGTGCCGGAAGATGTGGAGTGTCTGTTGCCCAGCGGGCAGCTAGTGCGTTTTGCCATTACTGACGGGCATTGTGCAAACGGTCTGGCGCATGCGGTGGTTATTAAAGATGCCGGTGATGATCCAGATGTGACCGACAAGGCACCGCTAACCGCAGATGTGCGTTTGCTGCCGGGACACCCCGATGAAGTTGTCATCAAAGGTGGCCCAGGTGTGGGTGTGGTGACGATGCGTGGGTTGGGGCTGGCCGTGGACGGGCCGGCCATTAATGCCATTCCTCAAAAAAACATCGAAGAAAATGTGCGCCTGGTGGCATCGACGTTACTTGAAACACAAGGCGTAGAGGTCACCATCTCTGTACCGGGTGGCGAAGAAATGGCCAAACGGACATTGAACGCACGGCTGGGAATCATCGGTGGTATTTCGATTCTCGGTACCACCGGTATTGTGCATCCATACTCGACGGCCGCTTTTCGTGACAGCGTGATTCAGGGCATACAAGTTGCCTCAAACCAAGGACAGGACACCGTGGTGTTAACCACCGGCGGGCGAACTGAAAAATTCGTTATTCGTGAACTGTCAGAACTGGCGCAAGCCTGTTTTGTGCAGATGGGTGATTTCCTTAAATACGCCCTGGATACTTCGGTAAAAGAAGACATCAGACATGTCGTCATCGGCGGCATGGTCGGTAAGCTGACCAAAATGGCGCAGGGTGAAACCATCACCCATGCAAACCGTAATGTCGTCAACACCCACTTGTTGGCGGATCTGGCGGCAGGCATCGGTGTGCCCGAAGACGTTTGCGATGATATTCGTGCGGCAGAAACGGCGCGTTATGCCGGTGAACGCATCGAAGAATTGGGTAAGGGTAAGGAGTTTTACCAAGCTTTAGGAGACAAAGTAATCACCACCATCATGGGTCGCTATGAACATGCTTCATTTGATCTCAAAGTACTAATCTGCGATTTCGAAGGTAACAAACTGGCGGAAACTGAATAAATGACATCGCTTACCTCTACAAAAAGTCAAAATAACGAAAGTACTAATCCTGCTTACATCATTGGCGTGTTGGACAATGGTGCCGAAGGCGTTAGCCCCGCCACACTGACGTTGATTGCCGAGGCGGGAGTGGTGATTGGTGCTGAACGGACGTTGGCGTTGTTTGCGAAAAACATTTCTGCAAAGGCTATTCAACATGATATTGCCCAAGGCCTGTCAAAGGTGCCAGTGTGGATTAGCGATGCACAAACGGATGATGTGCAAGTCGTGGTGCTGGCCACGGGTGACCCCATGTGTCATGGCATTGGCCGCTACCTGATTAATAAACTGGGAAGCGAGCACTGTGAAGTGGTGCCAAACGTCTCGACACTGCAATTGGCTTTTTCACGTTTGGGCCTGGCCTGGCAGGACGCGGTGATCGCATCGGCGCACAGTAAAGATGCCGGTGAATGGACAAACGACGCAGGGCCGGAGCATGGCTTGTATCCAGTTTTACGTTCTGTACAAAACGCTTTACTAAGCTCCCCACAAAAAAAAGGACTAATCGCTTTATTTACCAGTCCTGAGAATACCCCGGACCGTATTGCACGTATGTTAGTGAGTGTCGGTTTGGGCGAGTCGTTCACCTTGTCGGTGGCTGAGGCATTGTTAACCGAAGACGAGAATATCGTCCGTGATCTGCCATTGAGTGAGGCGGCGGCGGCCACTTTTGCTAATCCCAATGTGGTGATATTGCAGCGCATTGAAAATGCAAGTAGAAGAAAATCTGGCGTAACGGAGAGTAGCCTTCCGGTATTTGGTTTGGCAGATCATACCTACGTCCAGCGTAAACCTGAAAAAGGCTTAATCACCAAGCGCGAAGTGCGAGCGGTATCACTGGCGCGCTTACAGTTACATGCTGACAGTGTGGTGTGGGATATAGGTGCAGGCTCCGGCTCTGTGGGGCTGGAAGCGGCGCGTTTGTGCCCTGAAGGTTTCGTTTTTGCCATTGAAAAAAATCCCGCTGATTTTGCCATTGCGGAGCAGAATCGCAAAAATATGGCCGTCAGTAATTACCGGGTGCAACACGCCAAAGCACCCGAATTGCTGGCCTCATGGCCCGATCCCGATGCCGTATTTTTTGGCGGTTCCGGGGGTGAGTTAGCTGATTTAATAAGCGTGTGTTTATCACGGTTGAAGCCTGAAGGCTGGCTGGTGATGAATTTTGTCACGCTGGAAAACCTGGCACTGGCGACACAAACACTAAAAGAAAAAAATGCACAATGGGACGTAACACAGCTGCAAGCGAGCCGCAGCCAACCGATTCTGCACATGCATCGCATGGCTGCCGAGAATCCGGTGTGGATCGTCTGTGCCCAGGCACAAGAACAGGCACAAGCACAAGCCGCTGCCGAATGAACGTGAGAGAAGTGAGAGAAGTGAGAGAAGTGAGAGAAAAAAGTCATGAGTGAAATAATTAAAAAAGGGACGTTATACGGTTTGTCCCTGGGGCCGGGTAATCCAGAATTAATGACGCGCCGTGCCTGGGCATTGTTGCAGACTGATAAAATCTGGAGCTACCCCATTCGCAACCCCAAAAGCGATAGCTATGCGTTGGGCATCGTCTTACGCTCAGGGCTGGAATTACCGGCAGAACACATGCCGTTAATATTCCCTATGACCCATGATGCAGAAAAACTCGCCAAGTATTGGTTGCGCGCCGCAGAAGCCGTCATGGAAAAACTCCTGGCGGGAGAAGACGTATTGTTTTTGGTCGAAGGTGATGCCTCAACATACTCGACCTTTGGTCATCTGGCGCGCACCGTCACGGCACTGGATGACAACATCACCATTGAAACCATCGCCGGAGTGCCATCCTTTAATGCCGCCGCCGCACGAGTGCAAATGCCACTGGCCGATGTAGACGACACCATCGCTATTATTCCAGCGGGTTACGGTCTTGACGTTATTTCCAACATGCTTGATGAATTCGACACGTTAATTCTGTTGAAGGTCAAACCGTTGCTGGATGACATTATTGATTTGCTGGTTGAGCGTGAACTGTTACCCCATAGCCGTTTTATTGAAAAAGCCGGCTCTCCTGAAGAGCGTGTTATTGAAGACGTCAGTACCCTGCACGGTGAAACGGTCAATTATCTGTCATTGTTGCTGGTTAAAAATCCCAATCGACAGCGCGGCGAAATGATTCGCGGCTGCCGTAAAAAAACCGTATTGAAAAGTGTTTCGTAATTTCATTCTTATTTGATCAATTTAAAAAGGTTTAACCATGGATACCCCTAACATAGAAACTGAAACTCCTCGTGTCGCACTCATTGCCATCACTAAGCATGGTGCCAATCAAGTGGCAGCCATGGCATCACGTATGCCAGAAGCCGACATTGTCGTGGCACAAAAATTTGCGGCACTGATGGTAGACGCGCCCAACAAGGTTAATGCGTACGAAGGCCCTTTGCGGGAACAAATGGCGGGTTTCTTTGCCAACTACGACCAAATCGTCTTTTTTGTCTCTCTCGGAGCAGTCGTGCGTTTGATCGCCCCGCATTTGAAATCGAAAGAGGTAGATCCGGGCATTCTGGTGGTGGATGACGCCGCCCAGTTCGTGATTCCTGTTTTATCCGGCCATGTCGGTGGGGCCAACGCCTATGCTGAAAAATTATCTGACATGTTAGGCGCTACCGCCGTGCTGACCACGGCATCCGATGTGGGTAAAACCATCCCGGTAGACATTCTCGGCCGTGAACTGGGTTGGAAAGTCGAAGCGCCTAAGCTGAACATTACCCGCGTTTCCGCTCATGTGGTGAACGAAGAGCCCATCGCGCTGGTGCAAGAGTGCGGTGCTAAAAACTGGTGGACTCGTCCTACCCCATTACCTAAAAATATTCACTTGTTTGACACCTTTGAAGAAGTTGATCTGGATAAATTCCCTGGGCTGTTGTGGATCACCCAACGTGAAATAGATGATGAAATGTGGGCCAGCCTGGACGAACGCTTAGTGGTATACCGTCCACCGGTTGATCAGGAAGCCTAATGGCGCTCAGCCCGTCTTTCGATTCAAAAACAAGGTTGGTCGTTGATCTTGTGTTAGGCATGGGCTGTGATCGCGGTGTTTCACTGGAAACATTGAACACCGCACTGGATCAGGCGTTAGAGAAAATAGGTCAAAACCGCGGTGCAGTAACGGCACTGGCTAGCATCGATAAAAAAAATGATGAAGTGGCCTTGTTGGCACTGGCCGAGCAAAACGCCTGGCCATTGCATTTTTTCAGCGCCGGGCAACTGGCACAAGTGGAAGTCCCGAATCCATCCGCCGTCGTCATGAAGTACATGGGAACACCGGCAGTGGCCGAAGCCGCCGCGATACTGGCAGCCGAAGCCAGTATGAAAGACTTGTTGCTCGAGAAGCATAAATACCTGGGTAAGGATGGAAAGAATGCCACGGTATCGATTGTGAAGAGGTTGAATAAAAAATAGCCTTTCTCATTACTCCTACATATGCCTTCTGGGGCAGTTATGACCATTAGGTTACAAGTACAGGAATCCAGTAGTCTTAACGACATTCTGGATACCGGCCTGCGCCGGTATGACGGTAAGGGTTCAGTCGGGTGGAAACGGGAAGCATAGTGGATATTTTGGGTTGCTTATAACCCAACGCAAAGGTGCAGAAACGCTAAGAACGCAAAGTAAAACTTTAAAAATACCGTCATTCCGGCGCAGGCCGGAATCCAGTGTCTTTGGCAGTGTTCTGGATGCCGGGTTAAGCCCGGTATGTCGACGAAGCGTTAATGGACAATCGCAGTATTTTGCAGTACAAAATTTAGTTAAAAGTTTACGAAAAGAGGCAATACAATGAGTAAAGGTAAAATTCTACTGGTAGGTTTCGGCCCCGGCGCGAAAGAGCATATGAGCGGCCGTGCCATCGAAGCGATCAATGAAGCGGATGTGGTTATCGGTTACACCACTTACATCAAGTTAGTCGAAGACCAGCTTGAAGGTAAGGTCGTTATCAAAAAAGGCATGACCGAAGAAATCGATCGTTGCATTGAAGCCTATGAACAGGCGCAAGAGGGCAAAGTAGTTGCTCTCATTTCCTCGGGTGACATTGGTGTCTACGGCATGGCCGGGCCAACCTTTGAAGTGTTGTTGAAATCCGGTTGGACGCCTGACAGCGACATCAATGTCGAAGTGATCCCAGGCAGTACTGCATTATCGGCTTGTGCTTCTTTAGTTGGCGCGCCATTAACGCATGATTTCTGCTCTATCTCCCTTTCAGATTTGCTAACACCTTGGCCGGTTATCTCCCGACGCTTAGAAGCGGCAGCGCGTAGTGACTTTGTGGTGGCTTTGTATAACCCCAAAAGTGGTCGTCGCACGGGTCAAATCGTCGAAGCGCAACGTATCTTGTTGCAGCACCGTAAACCTGAAACACCGGTAGCTATCGTTAAATCGGCTTATCGTGAAGCGCAAAATATTCAAATCGTGCGCTTGGACGAAATGAAAGATTGCAAAATCGGCATGTTAACCACGGTACTCGTGGGCAACAGCAGCACCTTCCTTGAACAAGGGCTGATGATTACCCCACGTGGTTACGCCAACAAATACAGCAGCATTACCGGCGACATTAAAGAGGGTGAAAAACGTGGCCGTTCCCTGACTATGGGCCTTGATGGCTGGCAGGAATGTGCGCGTGAATATATGCAGGCTGCATTGACGCAAGACAAAAAACCTTCCCTGCGTGATGTCATGGCCTATTTCGATATGCCTCTGGGACAAGTACTTACCGCCATCGCTTCCGCGAGCGAAGAAGATCCTTCCGGTGAATACAAAGCCGTTCCCGTCAAAAGTGATTTACTGCAATTGATACAGGAAGACGCTGCGGAATGGGGGAAAATTCGCACCGTAGTGCGTAACACCGCCGGCGCTATTACCGAGCTGATGTTAAATGCCAGCGATTTCAAATTACGCGGTGAATGGCTGAACATCGAAAACGAACATTTCCACTTGCACATCCATTGGCACAAAGTGGCTTCTGCCTGGATGCTGGAACGCGGTGACTCTTTACGCAGTGTGCATTTTGCCGATGACAAAGGTGACTCCGTGTTTAACATCTCACTGTTAAAAACAGACGGAGAATTTACTGCGGCTGTTTTGAGTCATTATGAGCAAATTTGGCAGCGTCAGGTGAATGCTGCCGAAAGTGATTAAGCATTTGTAGTGTGGTTGTTATTGGTTTGGGAGTTGTAAACGCAAAGGACGCGGAGACGCAAAGTGCGTAGAGTTTTGCAGGGAGTACCCTTTGGGGGACTTGTGACCTTTATGCCCCAGAGGGTATGCGCCGGAATGACGGAAAAATAAACGCAATCGTTTATTAGAAGTTAGTTAAATACAAAAAGAAATAACGAGGTAGAAAAATGAATGATTTAGAAAAACCTAAAATGATGAATTATGCGCGCCATATGTTGGTGTGTGTTGGCCCACGTTGTACGGAAGAGGGCGAGTCTCAGGAGTTGTTCGACACCTTGGGTGAAAAATTTAAAGCAGCGGGTATTGATAAAGGCGATTTGCGCGTTAAACGCACTCGTACACAATGTTTTGCGACGTGTAAATCGGGTCCGGTTCTGTGCATTCAACCTGATGGTGTTTGGTATTACAACGTGACTGAAGCTAACCTTGATCGCATCATTAGCGAACATTTGGTCGGTGGTGTACCGGTGGAAGAATTGATCTATCACAAAGGGCCTGAGTGCGCCGCATAATTCTTGCCGGTGACAAGCAATAAATCATAATGATTGGCAGCCATTTTTCTGAAGCCGAGCGCGAACTTCTTTATCGCGTGATGCGTGAGCGGCGTGATATGCGCCACTTTGTGGCTAACCGCCAAATAGATGACGAAGTGTTGGCGCGCATTCTGAGTGCGGCTCACACTGCGCCGTCCGTCGGGCTGATGCAACCGTGGCGCTTTATTCAGATTAAACAGGCTGAACTGCGTGAAAACGTGGTGGCATTGGTAGATGCAGAGCGTTTGGAAACGGCCAAGCAGTTGGGTGAAAGGGAAACGGAATTTCTGCGCTTGAAGGTGGAAGGGCTGCGTGAATGCGCGGCGTTGATCGCCGTGGTGCAGGCACCCGACGATGGCACGATATTGGGTCGCCGTACTATGCCAGAGGAAATGGCGCTGTGTTCAACGGCTTGTGCCATTCAAAATATGTGGTTGGCTTCTCGGGTGGAAAACCTGGGCATGGGCTGGGTATCATTTTTTGATCCTGCGGCTTTAGCAAAGCTATTGGCCTGCCCTGAGGGCGCAAAACCTATTGCCTTATTGTGTATCGGCCCGGTGAGTGAGTTTTACGCTAGACCTATGTTAGAGCAGGAAGGTTGGCGGCAGGGTAAGGCACTTAAAGATTTTATGTTTGAAGATGCCTGGCCGGAATCCGTTGAATGAACGATTTATTGTTCGAAATCTCTCATACCTTTCAACTGGACTCAGTGCCAATAGGGTTAACGATGGTGATAAGTATTGCGCTTGCGCTATTGCTGGACCGGTTGTTGGGGGAGCCTAGGCGGTTACACCCCTTGGTCGGTTTTGGAAACGTGGTGAATTGGTTTGAGCGTCGATTAAGACAATGCGGAAGTACCCCCGTTGCTGCTCGATGGCGAGGATCAATCGCCGTTGCACTGCTTTTGATACCCATTAGTGTGCTTACTTTTTATGTTTCCCAATTCGAATCGCTCAATATGGTTTTTGGCGTAGTGGTGTTATACCTCACTATTGGTGGCCGCAGCCTAGCCCAGCATGCCCTGCAAGTGCGCGATGCCTTGGGTGAAAATGATATTTCCAAGGCACAGTCTATGACGGGCCGTCTGGTGAGTCGTGATACCACGGCATTAAACGAGACTCAAATATCCAAGGCCACCGTAGAATCGGTATTGGAAAATGGTTGTGATGCGGTATTTGGAGCACTGTTCTGGTTTATTGTGGCGGGTGCTCCCGGTGTCATTTTTTACCGGCTGGCCAACACCCTTGACGCCATGTGGGGTTACCGCAATGAGCGTTATCGGTATTTTGGTTGGGCTGCCGCGCGACTCGATGATGTGCTGAATTTTATTCCTGCAAGGCTCACTGCGCTGACATATGCCATGTTGGGTGAATTTCAAAAGGCCATACGGTGTTGGCGAAATCAGGCTTATAGCTGGAAGAGCCCTAACGCAGGCCCGGTGATGGCGGCGGGCGCCGGTGCTTTGTCATTACAGTTGGGCGGGGAAGCGACTTACCACGGTGAGTTACAACAGCGCCCACAACTGGGCTTAGACAAGTTGCCAGAGGCAAATGATATTCAACGCGCAGTGAGCCTGGTGAATCGTGGCATGTTGCTGTGGTTGCTGGTGATCTTTATGGGGGGATGGTTGTTTGCCTAAGCTTGTGTTAAACCCTGCGGAATCGGTAAATGCTGGCCTGTTACAGCACGGCGGAAAACGGCGACAAGCCGCTTCATGTTATGGCATTCCATTGGATCACTGGATGGACTTATCAACGGGCATCAACCCCAATGGGTGGCAGGACGGTATGCAAAAAGCCATGCCGCCTGCATCCACCTGGGCGCGGTTGCCAGAAGATGAAGATGGATTGCATCGCGCTGCTTGTGACTATTACGGCGCAAACGATTTATTACCCGTAGCCGGTTCTCAGGCCGCTATTCAAGCCATTCCTAAACTGCGCCCAAAGTGCAACGTTGCCGTGTTGGCCCCCAGTTATAACGAACATGCCCATGCCTGGATACGTGCGGGGCATCAAGTCAACTTGATATGTGCAGAACAACTACATACCGCGATTGATGACCACGATGTGGTGGTGGTGGTGAATCCTAACAATCCTACGGGTGTATGTTTTGATGTTGAAACCTTATTGGGTTGGCATCAACGGTTGGCATCACGTGGTGGTTGTCTCATCGTGGATGAGGCGTTTATGGACAGTACGCCTGCGCACAGTCTTGCCGCTTATAGCCATACAGAAGGATTAATCGTGTTGCGGTCACTGGGGAAGTTTTTCGGTCTGGCCGGTGCGCGTGTTGGCTTTGTATTAGCAGCTAGAAAAAGTTTGAATTTACTGGCACAAGAGCTTGGCCCGTGGACCATAAACGGCCCGGCTCGTTGGTTGGCTGAAAAGGCTTTGAGTGATCGAATTTGGCAGGTTGCAATGCGAGAAAAACTGCAAAGACAGTCACTGCGTTTGCACGGCTTGTTAAATGATAGGCAACTTGCGCCCGATGGGGGCAGCACCTTGTTTCAGTCCATCGTTACCGAACAGGCGCTGCTCATTCACCAACAACTGGCGCAACAGGGTATTTTAACGCGTCTGTTTGAGGCTACAACGCAATCTTTGCCTCGACTGCGCTTTGGCCTGCCCGCCAATGAACCCGAATGGCAGCGCCTGCAAAAGGCACTACTGGAACTAGACATCCCGTTAATGGAATTGACTGCATGACGGTTTCCAGGAAACGTCATAACGCATCACGTGGGCTAATGATCCAAGGCACTTCTTCCGATGCCGGAAAAAGCACCGTGGTGGCGGGTCTGTGTCGGTTATTAAAACGACGTGGCATCAGTGTTGCGCCTTTCAAACCTCAGAACATGGCACTCAACAGCGCCGTTACCGTTGATGGTGGTGAGATTGGCCGTGCCCAAGCCGTGCAGGCTCAGGCCTGTGGTATTGAGCCCCATACGGACATGAACCCCGTATTGTTAAAACCCAATAGCGATTCCGGTTCACAGATTATTATTCATGGTCACGCGGTGGCCGAGATGAATGCACGTGAATATCACGCCTACAAACCGAAAGCGATGGAAGCGGTATTGGAGTCCTACCATCGTTTGCAACAGCAATATGATGTGGTGTTGGTCGAAGGTGCAGGAAGCCCGGCCGAAATAAATTTGCGTGAAAATGATATTGCCAATATGGGGTTTTCCGAAGCCGTCAATTGCCCGGTGTTACTGGTGGCCGATATCGAACGTGGCGGTGTATTTGCACAGTTGGTCGGCACCCTGGAAATGTTATCCAAGGCAGAGCAGAAATCTATCGTGGGTATGGTGATTAATCGTTTTCGCGGTGACGTGAGTTTGCTCGAATCTGGAATTGACTGGTTACAGGAGCGCGTAAAAAAACCGGTGCTCGGTGTATTACCGTATCTGCATGAACTGCACCTAGAAGCGGAAGATAGTCTTAACCTGCACAATCACTCAATAAGCAGCAAAAACGTATCGGCATCAGATACCTTGCGTATCGTAGTGCCACGTTTACCGCGCCTCAGTAACCATACTGATTTTGATCCACTGGGATTACAAGAACAGGTAGAACTGTTATTTATCGGGGCAGGTGAAACCATACCGCCAGCCGATTTAATCATATTGCCCGGTAGTAAATGTGTGCGCAGTGATTTGAAATGGCTACGTGACAATGGCTGGGAATCGGCGATACAACGCCATTTACGCTACGGTGGAAAATTGCTCGGTATTTGCGGTGGATTTCAAATGTTAGGACAAGCCATACATGATCCTGCCGGTATTGAAAGTGCGCCGGGCAGTAGTGAAGGGCTGGGCTTGTTGCAACTTGAAACAACACTGGAAGCTGATAAACAACTGTGCAATGTAAAAGGTCGCTTATTATTAGACGCTTTATTGAAAGACGCTTCGTTAACAGGCTCTTCGCTAAAAGGCTCTTCGTTTATAAAGAATGTCGTTATCAGTGGCTATGAAATTCATGCCGGGCGCACCAGCGGCGCTGCTTTGTCCCGCCCATTAATACAATTGGATGGACAATTGGATGGACGAAATGATGGAGCGATTTCGGAAGATCGCCAAGTGATCGGCACCTATCTGCACGGACTGTTTGAATTAAAGCCTGGTTGCGAAGCATTACTACGTTGGGCCGGATTGACGCAACCAAAAATGATCGACTATCACGCCCGGCGTGAAGCAGACATCAATCGTCTGGCAGACACACTGGAAGAATATTTGGATATGGCGCAACTGGAAGTGCTGTTGGGATTGCAGGAATCAGCAGAGGTTTCGTTTGCGTGAATGTCTCAGTCTCAATGAAAGAGCTCATCTTAGGTGGGATATGCTCAGGCAAAAGCCAACTGTTTTGTAGGTAGGGCCTTTACCCCCTCTCCCCTTCAGGGGAGAGGGTTGGGGTGAGGGCTGATAATTGGACATTGAGAGAAGTCCCTTATGCCTTGGCAGATTGTTTGCAAAAACATGCCGCCATTGAAAATTGTTTATTGGTAGATTGCCTGACCTCATGGCTCACCAATTTACTCTGCGCCGAAGATGAATCGCAGCTTGAAAACGAAGTGAACGCCTTACTGGAAGTGCTACCGGGCTTACGGGGTCGCATCCAATGTCATTAAGTTAAGCCTTATTTTCTGTTACAGGTGAGCAAGAAAATTCCGACATCATTGGCGACGTTGGGGTTCGCAAGCTCACCGCCAACCTACCAACAGTCGATAATCCGTTAACTTAATGACATTGGGGTCGCATCATTTTTGTTAGCAACGAAACTAGCATGGGCATTGTCCCTATGGGTGAATTAATCCGCCGCTTTTGCGACGAAGCCGGTTTATTGCACCAGGCCGTTGCCCAGAAGTGTGAACGGGTTGTGTTGAGTATTGCAGGGTTGCCGCATGTTCTAAAAGATAATGTGTAGGTGTTTTGTAGGTTGGTGGTGAGCTTGCGAACCCCAACATTCGAACATTTAACCGCGTAGCGTAAATCTCGGGGGCTTGCCCCCGAGCTGGATAGTGTATAATGGGTGTTAGCCCATTATTCGGTATCCTGCTCATGGAATTACAACGAAATAGTCACCACGTTTTTCGGATTATGTATCATTTTGTATGGATCCCAAAATACAGGCACAAGGTATTTGATGAACCCTATAGAAGTAGCTTGAAAGGAATGATAGAAAAAATTGGGTATGATTATAATATTGAAATAGTAGAATTAGAGGTGCCAGTTGATCATATCCATATGGTAATAAGATCTGAACCAAAAGTATCGCCATCACATATTATGCAAATTATAAAAAGCATTTCTGCTCGAGAGT
>NVUB02000155.1 GCA_002401775.2 Ectothiorhodospiraceae bacterium | reverse complement strand
GTGGCTATTTCATTCCCGCGTTCCGCGGATGATGTAAGGCTTGCTCGTAAGTTGGTGGAAGAGGCCGGTGGCAAGTGCGGCATTATTGCGAAAATAGAACGCATAGAAGCGCTAGACGTCATCGACGAGATTATCTTAGCCTCCGATGCGATTATGGTGGCGCGTGGTGATTTGGGTGTAGAAATTGGCGATGCTGCTTTGCCTCAAGTGCAAAAAGACATCATCAAACGCGCACGTATTTTAAATCGTGTTGTCATCACTGCGACGCAGATGATGGAGTCGATGATCGAAAATCAGATTCCGACACGTGCAGAAGTGTTCGACGTCGCCAATGCGGTGCTTGATGGTACCGATGCGGTCATGCTGTCCGCCGAAACAGCTATGGGTAAATACCCAGAGCTGGCGGTTTCCGCAATGGATCGCGTGTGTCGTGAAGCCGAAAAGCAAGATGCCGCAACGCGCTCTGATCACCGTATCGACACAAATTTTGAACGCGTGGATGAAGCCATTGCCATGGCGGCTATGTACAGTGCCAACCACCTGGGGGTTAAGGCCATTGCGTCATTGACTGAGTCTGGCTCCACCCCGTTATGGATGTCACGAATCAGTTCGGCGATTCCCATTTATGCCCTGACCAGCCACGTTGGTACACGACGTAAAGTGACCTTGTATCGCGGCGTGCATCCCATCAGTTTTGATACGGATACCAAAGATCATGCCGTGGTCAACCGTGAGGCTGTCGATGAGCTAAAGCGCCGTGGTGTTGTGCGCGATGGTGATTTGGTCATCCTCACCAAGGGCGACCTGATGGGTGTCCTGGGTGGCACCAATGCCATGAAGATCGTGCGTGTCGGCGAAGAAATTCTCAATAACGCGGGTTAACATCGCGGCAAGTTACCGAAAAAAAGGCTAAAATTTAGCCAACGATTTAGTTAACAATTTAGCCAGCAATTTGCTAGGGGGTGTTAACAATTTCCTGAGTAAGCGTGATTCTGTGGTATTTTTCGTGCTGGCACCAAATGTAGGCGCTTTAGGCGAGGCGCAATGAGGCGTAATAGTCACTCTATTGCAACGAGTTGCACCAACAGTAGGCGCTTTAGGCGACGCCGCCAGCGCGGAAAAGGGCCAGAATCCCGCCA
The DNA here is from genome assembly GCA_002401775.2 of Ectothiorhodospiraceae bacterium. Taxonomy (GTDB): domain Bacteria; phylum Pseudomonadota; class Gammaproteobacteria; order SZUA-152; family SZUA-152; genus SZUA-152. Next base: position 4,003 of record NVUB02000155.1, on the reverse strand, counting down.
CGAACGGTGATTGTTAACGCCCCCTAGCTGCCGACATTATTTTTTACAGATTTAGCGTTACTTAGTGTTGAAATATCAAGTTTAGCGTTACTTACAGTATTTTTTAGAAACAACAATTTTATAGAAACAATTAGGAGAGACCAATGGCCCTTATATCATTACGCCAATTACTGGATTACGCCGCCGAAAATGACTTCGGTATGCCCGCGTTCAACGTCAACAACATGGAACAAGTGCACGCCATCATGCAAGCTGCAGATGAAGCCAACAGCCCTGTCATCATGCAAGGTTCTGCTGGCGCACGCTCATACGCCGGTGAGCCCTTCTTGCGTCACTTGATTTGTGCTGCTATCGAACAGTATCCCCACATCCCAGTGGTCATGCATCAGGATCACGGTTCTGAGCCTGCTGTTTGCTTGCGCTCCATTCAATCCGGCTTTAGCTCGGTGATGATGGACGGTTCTTTAGAAGCCGACATGAAAACACCTGCTAGCTTCGAATATAACGTAGCAACCACTGCAGAAGTCGTCAAACTGGCTCACGCCGGTGGCGTTTCTGTTGAAGGCGAGCTGGGTTGCCTGGGTTCACTGGAAACCGGTGAAATGGGTGAAGAAGACGGCCATGGCGCCGAAGGCAAGCTGGATCTGGAGATGTTGTTGACTAACGTCGACGAAGCCGTGGAATTTGTTGCTAAAACCAACGTAGATGCCCTGGCTATTGCCATTGGTACTTCCCATGGCGCGTATAAATTCAGCAAAAAGCCTACCGGTGACATCCTGCGTATCGACCGCATCAAGGAAATCCATGCCAAGCTGCCTAATACGCATCTGGTCATGCACGGTTCTTCTTCCGTTCCACAAGAATGGTTGGACGTCATCAACAGCCACGGTGGCGAAATGGGTCAAACCTACGGCGTTCCCGTATCTGAAATCCAGGAAGGCATCAAAAATGGCGTACGCAAAGTCAATATCGATACCGACCTGCGCATGGCCTCCACCGGTGCTGTGCGTAAGCATTTGATGGAAAACCCTACCAACTTCGATCCTCGTAAATTCCTCAAGGAATCGACTGCGGCTATGAAAGACATCTGTAAGGCCCGTTTTGAAGCCTTTGGCAGTGCTGGTCACGCGACTAAAATCTCTCCAGTTTCATTGGAAAAGATGATTGGTTACTACAAGTAATATGTCACAAGCTGCTTTTTATACGTCACTTTCATACGTCACATTCATAAGTAACGTGCGATAGCTTGCCGCGCTGTAATCGATAGTCGGCAATAATGGCTTAAAAAAGGGGGGTGTTTCTAACACCTCCCTTTTTTTGTGTCTTTTTTGTACTAAGTGCATAATTTTAATCGTTAATCCGAGTGAGATGGTGGCATCTTGTGTTACCTTGACGTGTTCGATTCTCTAAGCTGCCAGCAGTCAAAGTGCGAAGTGGGTCACAAAAGAATAAACTTCAGAAAATCATCCGTCTGCCGCTTCTAGACGTTGCGAGTAGTTTTCACTACCATGTTTCAGATACCTCATTAATCAGGGATTGCATATGTACGTCAAAGGGCCACGTTTAAACCGTATCTCAATTACCGGACTATTTACTGCCATGGTCCTGGTATTGCTTGTGTCTTGTGGTGGGGACCCCGCAGGCTCCGGGTTTTCTACGGGGGAGGGCAGTAGCTTTTCACTGTCGTGTTCCAGTCCCTTTGCGGGCCCTGGCTGTGTTCCGTCTCAAGGCGGCGGGACAGTTGGCATTTTACCCGTCTGTAACGATGACCAGCCCGGCATTATCGATGCTTGTGGCGTTACGATCACAAACCCCATCGATTTACACGACCCCATCGCCATTTCGGTGTCATCGCTAACCGCGAACACGCGCCACACCATCACTATTGTTGACACAGATGTAACGCCGCTTGAAATCACCCCGACCGGTGGTTTGCTCGCAATATCTGATAGCGTCGGAGCAATAAACAAAGCGGTTATCGTACAAAACATGCCATTAGGTGCTTTTTTAGGCGACTATACCGTGACCATTTCTGAAGAAGGGGGTGATGGCAGTACAGATCAAACCCTATCGTATACCTTGGCAGATTTGAGCCGTGTGCGATGTGTGAATGGTAGTGGTACCGCAACGGCTTCCTTCCTCAGTACAGAAACTGTTTTTGCCAAAGTTGATGCAAACGCAGGTCCTTTGTCTGACGGTACTTACGACGTTTATGTATTATCGGACTTACAGAAGCCACTGGCGAATGGTGGTCTGATTAGTGGCACACCAGCAACAATTACCATTGCGTCCGGCACGGGTACAATCGATTTGGGTACGGCAAGCACATACTCTATTGGAGGCTATGACGTTGTCGTAGACGTCAATCGCAACGGTCTGTTTAATCAAGGTACGGATCTTATTTCACGCCATAATCGGTTAATGTCTTGTTTTGCCGTGCAAGGCCCGAGTGGTACTGCGGTACAACAAATAGCGTCCGACAAAAATGGTAATAAACGCGAAATTTTTGACTCCAATGCCAACATCGCGGCGATTCGGGATATTCAGGCCTTTGTTATCCCCACGGAACGCTCTGCCGTTACAATGCCAGGTGCTGTAGATACCTACTTGGTGGCACATCAAGGTACATGGACGAACGGTGATGCTTTAGTGGATGTCAGTGGTGTGGCTAAACGCAGCCCCGTGCAAAACGACAGCAACAGTGAAGCACCCTGGGTGTTATTGCCTTTTAACAACCTGGCCAGTTTGGGGGGTATGACCTGTTATGACGTCGTTATCGATACCAATCAAAATGGTACTTTTGAGTTTGGCACCGATTATGTCGATAACGAAGACCATCTTGGGAATAATGCCTGTGGCGTTAGAATTTCAACAGCCGGTTGTAGTAATGTCAGTTTCGGTGGTGTCGGTACATCTGATGGGGGGACAAGTTCTGCGCTGGGAGATGGCGATACCACGACAGATACTGCGATCAATTTAACCGGCACTATCACGGGGTCACCCGATACTGCTTACCTGACAATTACTGCTGGCGAGCAATCGAATACGATTATCCTCGCGGTTGCAGTAGATGGCAGCTTCAATATTAACATCCCCCTGTTTGCGGGCGATAATCACATCACGGTATCGGGTATTTACGCCGATAACAGCACGTGTAGTCAGACGATTACCATTACCTCGTTGACGGATCTTGCCTTGTTCCGTGCCCAGCTGACCTGGGATGGTTCGACTGACATGGATCTGCATTTGGTACGCCCTGGCGGAACATATTCTAACGGTGGTGGTGGTGCAGGTGATTGTAACTACTCAAACTGTAAAGTTGGGCTTGACGGACAGGGCTCAAATAGTATTTCGTGGGGCACCGGGGGAGAAGAGGACGATCCCAAACTCGACGTTGATTGTATTTCCTGCGGTAATGGTATCGAAAATATCTGGATGAACCAGATCACAGAGGATGGCGAATACAAAGTGTATGTTGATGCCTTTTTTGGAGCTGAGAATGATGTCACCGTAACCATTTCTATATTAGGCACAACCGTTGGCCAAGTGAACTGCGGAACAATGGTTAGTGGTGGTCCCACAGACAGTTGCTTTGTTGGCACCATCACCTGGAGTGGTGGTACCGGTGGTATTGGTAGCTTTACTCCTTCTGGTGTGAAAGCCGATGATTTCTAGTAGATAGTCAATCCAAACACAAAAGGGCGAGCTATATGCTCGCCCTTTTGTGTTTATTGGCGGTAATGTAGGATGGGCACGGGGTTTGTGCCCATGCGTTAAACCTTAAAATTCTATACCCCCTTCATCGAAGAGAAACATTCCGGCAGAGCGTGGTTGTTATCTCGCTGCCTTGGCCAAATAGTAACGTAGGGTGGGCACGTTGTTTGTGCCCACGCGTTAAACCCTAAAATTCTATGACCCCTTCATCGAAGAGAAACTTTCCGATAGAACGTGGTTGCTATCTCGTCGCCTTGGGCGAATAGTTAATTTCTCAGTGCGGCTAACT
>NVUB02000154.1 GCA_002401775.2 Ectothiorhodospiraceae bacterium | reverse complement strand
TTCCACCGGCTCGCCACTTGCCAACGCGGGCACCCGCAAGGCCATGGTTTTAGCATAATCGGCAAAACGCTCGATATTGGTCGAGATTTTCAGGGTTGAAACCACATGGCGCAAATCCTCGGCCATGGGCTGGCGCAAGGCAATCAAGCGCACCGCGAGCTCGTCAATCCGGGCTTCCAGTGCATTGATCTCCTTATCGCCATCAGCCACCCTTTGTGACAGCGCGGGAGAAAGGCGGGGGTTAACGAAGGGTAAGAAAGAGGGGATTGGTATTGGGGAAGAGCGAGGAGAAAAGAAGGGCTTTAGAAAAGGTGAAGAAAGTGGGCTGAAAAAAGGCGAAAATAAAAAAGCCATAGAAATGGCGAAAGCCATGAAAATAGATAAAAAATCGGTTGAGGAAATACAGAAGTATACGCAGCTTACTGAAGCAGAAATTCAGAAATTATAACGGGGCTTCACGCTTTTTAGGGCATTTTATTAAGCTATGACAAATATTTTTTTAGTAGTTTTTGTGTTAGCCGTGTACTATAGACATAATTAAATCAATAACTTATCTAAATAATATTAAATGCGAATAAATAATTACAACGGCGTTTATATCGATCTATTCTCAGGATGCGGTGGCCTATCTTTAGGATTAGGTAACGCAGGTTGGAGGGGGCTCTTTGCTATTGAAAAGGATTCGATGGCTTTTGAAACTTTTAAGCATAATTTAATAGACGGAAAATATAATCACTTTGATTGGCCTAAATGGCTTCCTCAAAAGTCAACGACAATTGAAACTGTTTTGAAAAATTATAAAAAAGAGCTTGAAGCATTAAATGGAAAAATAGACTTAATTGCAGGTGGGCCACCATGTCAGGGCTTTTCTTTAGCGGGTCAAAGAAACCCCAATGATCCAAGAAATGCATTATCAAATCAATATATAAAGATGGTTGATATAATTAAGCCTAAGTATGTTGTATTAGAAAACGTACGAGGCTTTAATTCAATATTTAAAGATGCAAAAGGAATAAAAGGTAAACGACCATATTCAATGATGGTAAAAGCCAAGTTAGAAAAATTAGGTTATACGGTATTTTATGATTATGTAAATACACAAGAGTTTGGTGTACCTCAACAACGAACACGTTTTATTATGATTGGTATTCGTAATGATGTAGTTCAGCCTGAGATAGACCCATTTCAAATATTAGCAAATATTAAGTCTGTCTTTTTAAAAGATAAAGGATTATCGAACACCCCCATTAGTGTTAAATCTGCGATAGGTGACTTAGAAGTATCTTCTTCTAAACTCGTCTACCATTCTGGTTCAGAGCAAAATGGGTTTAAGAAAATAAATTATGTTCCACCTAAAAAATTAAACGCCTATCAAAAAATTATGCGTAAAGGGTTAAACGGTTCACAACCAAATGGTTTGCGTTTACCTCGCCATAAAAACTCGACAATAGAAAAGTTTAAATTAATACAAAAAATATGTCGGCCAGGTGTAGCTTTAAATAAGGAAGAAAAAGCTATTGTTGGAACCAAGAAACAATCAACGAGCGTTTTAAATCCAAAGAAACCATCTAAAACATTAACGACTTTACCTGATGATTTATTACATTATTCTGAACCACGTATTTTAACAGTTCGTGAAAGTGCAAGAATACAATCTTTTCCGGATGATTTTGTGTTTAAAGGTAAGTACACAACGGGTGGAGAAAGAAGAACGAAAGAATGTCCTAGATATACTCAGGTAGGGAATGCGGTGCCACCATTGTTTGGTGAAGCATTAGGTTGTTTAATTAATGAGTTAAATAATTGATATGGTTAAAAGGAAAAAATATTTCAAAGTTAGTTCCGCGCTAAAAAACATTATTGGCAAAGATTTAATTACGGATGATTTTGTAGCTATTTTTGAATTGGTGAAAAATTCTTTCGATGCTAATGCAAAAAGAGTTGATGTAAGTTTTAATAATGTGGTTTCTGGATCTGGTTCTGTCATTATAAAGGATAATGGTAAAGGAATGGATCTAACCGATATAGAGGAAAAATGGTTATTTGTTGCATATTCCGCAAAAAAAGAAGGTACTGAAAACTACAGGGACACAATTAAGTCTAAACGTATACATGCTGGAGCTAAAGGGATTGGTCGCTTTTCTTGTGATCGGTTGGGTAGGAATTTAACCATATATTCAAAAAGAAAAGCCAAAGATAATTTTTCAAAGTTAACGATTAATTGGGGAAATTTTGAAGAAAACATGCATGAAAAGTTTGAGAAAATCCCAGTTATTTATGAGGAGGTTGATACCTGTCCTTATGATATTGATGTAGGTACTGTCCTTGAAATATCTGATTTAAGAACCACTTGGGATGCCAATAGACTTGTAACTCTTAAGCAGTCATTAGAAAAATTAATTAACCCATCACAGAAAAATAGTTCCAGTTCTTTTTCTATATATCTTCAAGCACCTGAATTTAAGTCATTAGATAAAGAAGAAAAAAAATTAGGGAATGATTATAATGTTATAAATGGAAAAGTTAATAATTTTCTATTTGAGAAGCTAGAGTTAAATACAACATGGATTGAAGTATTTATTGATAAGGATGGGGCTTCTGTTGTTACAGAACTTCATGATAGAGGGCGTTTTGTATATCGTATGATTGAAGATAACCCTTTTGTTAATGGTGATGGAACACTTTCAAATATAAAGATAATTCTATTTTCTATGAATAGAACATCAAAGTCTATGTTTACAAAATATATGGGAGTAAGGCCATTTAAATTTGGATCTGTTTTTGTGTATAAAAATGGATTTCGAATTCTTCCCATTGGTGAAATTGGACGTGGAGATGTTTTTGGTTTAGATAATAGAAAGCAACAGGGAACTAGTAGATTTTTTGGTACTCGTGATTTATTTGGGCGAATAGAAATTAATGGTGAAAACAAGTATTTCCAAGAAGCATCAAGCCGTGATGGCGGCCTTGAAAGAAATGATGCATTTGTTTCACTTAAAGAATTATTTACTGAATATGTTTTAAAACGATTAGAACGTTATGCAATCGGAGTTGTTAAATATGGAAGTATTGATGATATAGATGTCTCTGACTTTACTTCTAGCTACCCAAAAGAAAAAGCTCTTGAATTTATAGAAGCGTTAACGAAAAGTGCAGGGATTCATGATATTGAATTCAATCCTGAATTATTTGATGTCATTAGTGATGCCTCAGAAAAAAGTTTAAGATCATTAATGAAGAATTTGTCTAGAATTGTTAATGAGTCATCTAGCCCCGAACTTGAAAATGAAATTAATAAAATAGAAGGTCGTCTTAATGATTTTGCTAAAGCATCAAAAGATGCTGAGACTGAGGCTAGAAAGGAAAAAGAAAGAAGGAAAAGGGCAGAAAAGCAAGCAAAAGAAGATGCTGAACGAGCGAAAGAGGCTGAGGAAGAAACTCAGCGCCATCGGGATGAGAGTGAGCAACTTACAAAACAGTCGATGTTTTTACGCTCAATTGTTTCTTCAGATTTGGAAAATGTAGTAGCTCTTCATCATCACATAGGTATTGCTGCAGGTACGATTGAAAATTATGTTCGTAATGTGAGTAAAAAAATTCGTGCGGGAAAACCAATTACAGCAGAAACATTTTTGTCTGTTCTTGATGAGATTTCTTTTGTTGCCAGACAAATATTAGCTACAACAAAATTTGCAACTAAAGCAAATTTTAACTTAGAGGCTGAACTTATAGTAGAAGATCTTTGTGGATATATTGAAGAGTATGTAATGAATATATGCTCTGGATTAATAAAGGTTGATGGTGACTTTCAAGCCGATATGAAATTTACTTGGGATAGTTCCGTTGAAAATGGTTTTGAAGTAAATTTTAGGCCATTAGAAATTGCTATGGTACTTGATAGCCTAATTAATAATGCAGTAAAAGCAAAGGCAAAAAGCATTTCATTTAATGCAAGTGTTTATGATGATGAACTATTTGTAAAAATAACTGATGATGGTAAAGGTATTAAAGTTGCTATCGAAAATAAAATATTTGATATGGGGTTTACAACTACAAATGGCTCAGGCTTGGGCTTACATCATGCGAAGAACATATTGACTGACATGAAAGGTAATATCGAATTTTCTAATGCCATTTCAAAAGGTACGGAATTTTTGATTAAGTTTAAAAGGTAGCATATATGAAGTTTAGAATAATATGGATTGATGATTCAAAAACATGGGTGCGCTCTGTCAGAAGTTCTCTTGAAGATGCTTTTATATTAAATAAATTTGATCCTGTAATTGATGTATTCCAAGAAGTTGACCCAGCGCGAGAGGTTATAGCAAATAACTATGTCGATCTTATTATTGTGGATTGCAATTTGCCAAATGGTATGAATGGTGATGAATTTATAAAGGAATTGAGAAGTAATAGGTGTTTTGCTCATATTATTTTTTATTCTAATGCGGAAAAGAATCTGCAGATTTTAATTGAAGATAAGCATTTTCTTCATATTACCCATAGAGATAATATATCCGATACATTAGATATTGTAGCTGAACAAGCATTTAGAAAGTATAGACACCCTGCTTTTATGAGAGGTTTATTAATTTCTGAGTTTATTGATCTTGAAAATTTAATGGAAGATTTAATAGTACAATGCTTTAAGGATGAGGGAGGTTATTTTAGGCATACTATTTTAAATCGTGGTGGAGAAAGTTATTCTCTTTCTTCAAAAGATAAGTTTATTCGTGGAATAATTAATGATGTAAAAGAAAAAGATAAATCATTTAATCAACAATTTGAAGATATAGGATTGTCTGGAAGGTTTTTCCAAGAGAAAATCATAAAAAGGAGAAATATATTAGCTCATGCACGTCCTGAATATGATTCTGAAAATGGTAAGATAATTCTTATAAGTTCATCTCCAGAAGTAAATTTTGATGGTGATTGGTTTCATGAGACAAGAGAATATATTCATACGTATAAGAATAAATTAAGAAAAATTATTGATTTGGACTTACATTTGATTGTTAATCCGTAAGCTTACAATGGTAAAGAGTGTAGTGGTCGAGTTAAAAGGATAGCCAAGCTAGTGGTTTCCTAGTTAAGCGACTAAACGGACACCCATTCTAGTGAAACCCATAAACTTTACGTTAATCAAGCACTTGGATGGTTTGTAGTTAAATTATAGTACATTTATTAACATGGGTGTCTGGTTTAATGCTTGGTTTAATGCTGCCAATTGGCTGCGCAAAGAGCATCGCAATAAAAATTGGTCATGGATAACTAAAACCTACCATAAATGCAACAAAGGGCGTTTTAGTTGGGGCAGTACCTATGAGCGTAAAGAAGGTGAAATAAAATGG
>NVUB02000153.1 GCA_002401775.2 Ectothiorhodospiraceae bacterium | reverse complement strand
GTTTTCTTTGAGGGACGGTTGGATAAAGATACATTATCCTAGCGGATAGTTAAATGAACCGCCCTGTGCGGAGCCGCATGCAGGGTGGTGTGGGGAGGGCTGATTAGTTGTCAGCCCTTACCCGATTTAGCCGCTTTTTCTTCAAGGCGCTCGACTAGCCAGAGCTTGATTATCGATTGGCGGGTTACGCCAACACGACGTGCTTCTCTATCTAGTGAATCAATTACCCAGGAAGGAAAATCAACATTAATTCTTTTTTGTTTTTGATTTGGGCGTTTGATAGTAGATAAATCAAGATCATCAATTATGTCTTGTTTGTTATCATCAAATTTTTTATCAAAGTTCTTAGCTTTCATAAAGTTCCACCTCTTTTTTACGGGAGCGCCTGACTGAGATTATTCTGATGGTGCCACCACGATAAGTTATTACTGCTGACCAGTGCTTGTTTGCAATGAGGCCGATTACTAAAAAGCGCGGTTCATCTTCTGATTTTATTTGTAGCTCAATAAGCTCAGGGTCAACCCATAACTCTTGAGCTACAACAAAATCAATACCATGCTTTTTGAAATTTGAAGTGCTTTTATTGTTATCATATTCAAAATCATGCATGAGTAAAATATATACCTAAATTACTCATTAGGCAAGTTTTTGATTATTGCCTGACTGGGTAGGTCAGGGTCTTTCGACCCGTTCCCCCCTAAGAAATGTACGTGATAGTTCCCCATACAGCTCAATGAAAACCTATAAACCGTACACCTGTAAACCGGAAGGCAAACAAGGTAAACGGACACCCATCTTACGTATTGACATCAATTCCAATCAAGCACAATATCTTCGGTTAATGGAATCGAGAGAGGTTAAAGGAGTTAACCGTGCCAAAACCCCGCTATGCTTAAGTCTCACTTGAGGCTACACCCTACTATCACTGTGTTTCCCGCTGCGTTCGTCGCGCTTACCTCTGTGGTAGTGATCCAATAACCGGCAACAGTTATGAGCATCGACGACACTGGGTAGAAGATAAGTTGCTTGAGCTCGCGAGCATCTTTGCTGTAGATATCTGCGCCTATGCCATTATGTCTAATCACTATCATGTGGTGTTTCACATTGATCGTGAAAAAGCTGAAAGCTGGAGTCAGGCTAAAGTTATTGATCAATGGCACCAGTTATTTTCAGGCACCCTTTTCTCACAACGTTTTTCTCAGGGTGAAGAGCTGAGTACCGCTCAGCAGAGGTTGCTAAATAAGGACGTCAAAGAGTGGCGACTGTGGTTGATGAACATCAGCTGGTTCATGCGTATTTTGAATGAAACCATTGCCCGCAAAGCGAATAAAGAAGACGGCTGCACAGGTCGTTTCTGGGAAGGTCGCTTTAAATCCCAAGCGTTACTTGACGAGCCCGCCCTAGCCGCCTGCATGGCATATATTGACCTTAATCCTATAAGAGCAGGCATGGCAAAAATACCCGAGACATCGACTCATACCCGCATTCAAAAACGACTAAAAAAAGCACAGGGAGTTGCACAACCCAACCACCCTCAACAACAAGAAAAGCATTTATTAATTTTGCCGGAAACCCCAAAGAAGACATGCCAAAAGGTCTTCCATTCCGACTAACAGACTACCTGGAATTGGCGATTGGACGGGGCGAATAATACGCGATGACAAACGAGGTGCAATTCCGGATAATACACCACCGAACCTAAATCGATTAAACATCGAAACCAAACATTGGTTGTACCTCACCAAAAACTTTGAAAGCCCATTTAAAGGTCTCGTTGGCTCCGTCGAAAAACTCAAACAAGTGTGTGAAAAACTCGGATATGAACGAATGCCAGGGATAAATAGCTGTAAGCAATACCTTCCTTCCTGACAAAAAGTTAATCCCTACACAAAACTCCTACTATCAGCCTAAGCTGAGAGTCACGCTTGCACATGATTCTTGATTTTGGGCTATGTAGTACAGCCCCACACGAAATATTCATGATCCGGTCAAAATTTCACTGGAAGAGCACAACAACGTCAAAAAATTATGTTGGGTATTAGTCGTGTTTTGACACTTTCTTAACCTGGATGTCCTCTCTACTTCTCCTCTCTACTTCCTCTCTACTCGTTTTTACAGTATGCATTAATACCAACTTTACCAATAAGGAATAGAAGTATGGCAACGGCAGGTGCAAGTAAAGAAGCGGCAAATCCTAGTGTTGCGCCAATTGAGCCGCTAATAACGCCGACGAATAATGTGTTTGCTATAGGGGCTTGAGAAGTAAGCTGTTCTCGCTCTTTGCTGTATTTTTCATCACCACAAACAAAGTCATTAAATTCGGAAAGAAAGCGATCCCAAAATGGTTCACTGTTACTATTTCCACCAAACTGTTTCGTTATAGACGCACCATTTGCACTCAACCAAAGCTTTGCCGCCTCTTCTTCACTATTATTTTTTATAAGAACCTCTAGCGAAGTACGTTGGTATACTTTCAGGGTATCCATCCATTCATTAATTTCTAACTGTGGAATATCCATCAAAGCATCTCCTTAATATATTCAGCTGAAATAACATGAGTGGTTTGATTAAGCTCAGCTGGGTTAATGCCAGCAACTATGATGCCTGCTGATTTTGGTGCGTAGGTGCCTATTAATACACCTACTATTTCACCTGTTTTTGGTGAGAAAACCATTGAACCAGACTGGCCTGGACGAGATTGAATATTTATTACTGCATGTTTACTCATGATTTTATTGGATTCTAGTAAAACTTTAGCGCCAATTTCTGCTTCTTGAAAAGTTAAAACCCGTCTCCCATCTACACAATGAGGAAAGCCAAAAATTCCTATTTTTTCAGCTACACTAACTTTATTTAAATTCGAAATTACTGGTGCCTTACCAGTAAATTTAATATCTGCTTTTAAAACGGCTAAATCTTTAATTGGATCGATTTCAAGAACCTTAGCTTCAATTGGTTGGCACTGTGTGTCAGATACGTTTTGGAAGTCATTGATCTTTTGTATGTGAGGAGCAAGGATTACTAAACCGTTGTGATTATCACCAATTACATGCTTGGCTGTAACATATTTTCCATCACTGGATACCATGAATGCAGTGCCTAGCATTTCTATGTGGTTTGGAGTTACTCTTCCAACAATAGATACAATTTGAGTAAATACATCCACGTTGCTTTTCCTTTTTTCAGTTAACGCTTAATATACCCCAATCTGTCGGCTATCACCGCTCTGGGCTTCTATAACATTTCTGCCCGAGCTTCTGACAGTTCTAAATCTTCCTACAAAACCACCGAACAATCAATCACTTACCCTTAGGTAGTATTACCAATTTTATATCCCTCTAACTCTACACGGGATATGAGAATGGGGAAATAAGACATTTTGTCGGCTATCACTCAAATTTTTGAGCGCCTATTTTTTATACAATTTGGTTTTTGTTCAAAACTAATTTCAATACAATCAATACCTTGCATGAATAACTTACCCTTATTTCTCTCGCAGTATCGGGGTCTAGCTTAGGATATGTGCTGGAGAATTACCCCAATATCAGTAAATATTCCGATTGTTTTATTTCTCTAGATTAACTACTGTATATAACAACAGATATTCAATTGAGGTTTTGTCATGGACAAAACGAGCTATACTTCACCCTTTTTATGCTTGGTTTCTGATGCTATTCGTGTGCGTCATTACCGCCGATAAACTGAGAAGGTTTATATTGGGTGGGTGAAGCGGTTTATATTTTCCCACCATAAACGGCACCCGCGCGAAATGGGGGCTCGTGAAGTGACTGCTTTTGTAACCTACTTGGCGGTTACACTACCTGTTTCCCCAAGCACTCAAAATAAGGCATTTAACGCTCTGATGTTTATGTGTCGGGCGGAGGAACAACTTGGCCATAAAGACGGACGGACAACACAGATTTACACGCATGTTTTGAATCGGGAAGGCAATGCAGTGCAGAGTCCACTGGGTGCTGTACTGTCTTCCGCTTAAGGGTTTCGAAACAGCATGGCTATAAAAAACTTTGTGGTCTGGGTTGGTTAATGTTGGTGCCTACTAAAGAGAGGCGCCCAGGAATCCAACGGCTTCAACAACCTCCTGGATACCGGCCTTTATGCCCCAGAGGGTATGCACCGGTATGACGGGAATAATGTTAACCATGTCGGGTATAAAGTTAACGGGGCATCCGCGAATAAAATTGAATACAGGGGCCTGCAAATAACCGGCAACCGGTCGACGGCAATGGCCGGCATCCATCTCCATAATAATCTAAACCACATTTGGCTCATTTCCAGTAATCGTTAAACTGGGGGCGCGGTGCTCGAATGAACTCTTGCGTCACGTAGCTTCGCAACGTGACCTACTAAACCACATCTATTTTTTTTGGTGCTTTGGCTTTATTTGTGAGGGTTGCGTTGGCATGCTGCGTGGTGGTTTTTGTAACTGAGGGTTCTGTGCTCGAATGAGCTTCTGCGTCACGTAGCTTTGCAACGTGACCTACTAAACCCAATTTACTTCTTTTGGTGCTTAGGCTTTATTTGTGCGGGTTGCTTTGGGATGTTGCGTGGTGGTTTTTGTAACTGAAGATTCTGTGCTCGAATGAGTTTCTGCGTCACGTAGCTTTGCAACGTGACCTACTAAACCCAATCTACTTCTTTTGGTGCTTGGTCTTTATTTGTGCGGGTTGTTTTGGGATGTTGCGTGGTGGTTTTTGTAACTGAGGATTCTGTGCTCGAATGAGCTTTTGCGTCACGTAGCTTTGCAACGTGGCCGACTAAACGCACTCTACTTCTTTTGGTGCTTGATCTTTATTTGTGCGGGTTGCTTTGGGATGTTGCGTGGTGGTTTTTTGTAACTGAAGATTCTGTGCTCGAATGAGCTTCTGCGTCACGTAGCTTTGCAACGTGACCTACAAAAGACCTATGAAAACCTTTGCCGCCTCTCAGCTTTCAGTTCTTAGCCCTCAGCTTTAGTTTCTTTCCAGGCAATTTCAGTTTTTGTTTCTCCGGCTCGTATGCACAATACATAGGGTTTGGTGTCTGATGATTCGTAGTAGGTGCGTGTCATCATTTCGCTCATGATGCCGGTGGTAAAAAACTGCATGGATACGACGATCAATAATACGCCAAGTAATAACATGGGCCGGTCGCCGATGTTTTCGCCGAATACTATTTTTAGTACGACTAGGTAGGCGAGTATTAGTCCACCAAAGGAGCCGACTACCATTCCGATGCGGCCGAAGAAGTGGCCGGGCCTGGTGCGGAAGCGCATGAAGAAGTATACAAATAATAGGTCTAGTAAGACGCGATAGGCGCGTGATATTCCATATTTTGATTCGCCGAATTTTCGCGCGTGGTGGATGACGACTTCTTCTTTTATGCGTGAGGGTGAGGTATGGGAGGCGACCCAGGCGGGTATAAAGCGATGCATTTCGCCATAAAGTCGGACGCTTTTTATTATGGCGGCGCGGTATACTTTTAAGCTGCAACCATAGTCGTGCAGTTGTACGCCGGTGATGTCGCCTATCAAACGGTTGGCGATACGCGAGGGTATTTTGCGCAGGAGTAGTTTGTCCTGGCGGTTTTTACGCCAGCCCGATAATAGGTCTAGGTCTTCGATGAGTAGACGGGAGACCATGCGCGGTATATCAATGGGGTCATTTTGCAGGTCTCCATCCATGGTTGCTATTACTTCACCCCGCGCTGCATCTATTCCGGCTTGCATGGCGGCGGTTTGGCCAAAGTTTCGCTGTAGTTCAAGTATTCTGATATGGGCCATCCCCTTTTTTGCGAGCAGGCGTTTTACATTTTTCACGGTGTCATCGCTGCTACCGTCGTCCACTAATACCAGTTCCCATTTATCCGTATAGGTTGATAGGGCTTCATTGGTGCGCTCAATCAGCGGTATGACGCTGGCTTCTTCATTGTAGAGGGGCACGACCACTGACAATGAGGCGGCGACGTATTGTGATGGGGTGGACTCTGCATCCAACGCGAGGTTTGACATTAATTCGGGCCTTTAGTTATTTGTAGTTACTTGTCGTTACTTGTCGTTATTTGTAGCTATTTAGTTACTTGGCATACGGTAGATGGCATTCATTCGATCACACTAATTCAATGAAGCTCTTTCATTGAAATTAAGTCACGATGCTATTTCAATGAAGCGCGTTCGTTAACATTGCTACTGGCACTCTGGAAAAGGAACCTCCGCATTTAGACGATGCCGTACCACCTTGCCTGTGGCTGGGGCATCGAATACAAGGTATTTTTTACTACCGGTAAGGCACTGCTGTCCCGTTAACTTTTTTCGCTTATACAGCGAAACATATCGAGTTAACGGGGCAGCGGTGACCTTAAGGGTAAGTCGATAGCATGGTTTGTTGAAACATGGTTTATTGATAACATGGTGCCGTGAATTTATTGATGGCCGTGAGTATAACGGATTCACTGTTGTAGAGAATAACGAGGAGATTATTGTCGGGTGACGCTGGCGGGAGGCCTTGCATGAACGACAGATTCAGACCAATAACGGATGCTGAGTTACCGGTACGGCAAGTGATGGCGGTGTTGTGGGTACGGAGGGGTATTAGGGTGCAGGGGCAATGTCATTAAGTTAAGCCTGATTTCCTGTTGCAGGTGAGCGTGCAAATCCCGACATCATTGGCGACGTTGGGGTTCGCAAGTTCGCCTAAAGCGCCTACAGTTGGCACCGCCAACCTATCCATGGTCGATAATCTGTTAACTTAATGGCATTGGGCGCAGGGGGTTTACTGAGGCGCAGGTGAATCTGACTCTGGAGAGGTTTGTGTCATTTCGTGATAACGCACCTGGCGTCGAAAAACATCGATATCAATGGGCGTCAGAATTTCATCCATTAAACTGCGCATGGGTAATGGCCGGGGGTCGGGTAGCGCTTTTTTCCACGGGACAATGTAGAGCACTTTGGGCAGTTCTCTGGCACCGGTTATTTCCGTTTCGTCCAGCTTTAGGATGACTTCTGCACTGGCGGTTGATGTTAACAGCATTAACAGTAGCGCCATCCGTATTGTCAGGCATTTTATCAACCATAGGCCAGAGGATGTTGTTGGAATTTGACTAATTTGCTTCATAGCCTATCTCTTCGCTTTTTTCATTTTTTGAATACCGAATCGGGCTTAACGTGGCTAACGCACCGAAGCTTTTGCGCACCCATTCATCGTACACGCCATCCGAAGCTCGAGAGGCGTTGACGACATGAACTTCAATGGCTTTTTCCTCGAAGGGGTAGGCTTGCTCTTCCAGCAAAATATCATATTGCTCCAACTCGTCTACTGACAACCCCTTGGGCCGCTCGGACTCAAACAATCCCAAACCAAAATCATTATAAATTTCGGCGATGCGGAAGGTTGATGCGGTGGTAACCGCTTCAACACCGTAATCTGCTGCTGCGGTGAAGGCCTTAATACTTTCCTTCATGAGTTTTTTCTTTTTCGTGAGATTCTTTTTGAGGGGTTGAACCAGTCGTACCTTACGATAATTGATAAATGTCGGTTCGGCTAACTCCAGCTCTGCGGTTGCGGCAAGATAATGACTGCGGTCTGTTCCCGGCCCGGCTTTGTTGGCCGCGATGATCTGACCCAACCAATAGTGACGCGCTTTCAGTTGTCCCTTTTCTTTATACATGGTTGCTAAGCGGTGACGAGCTTCTATGGCGTCATCGAATGGCCCAGGGAAAGTCGTAATATAGCGTTTGTAGGTTTGTATCGCTTTATCCTGTTTTTTGGCTTTTTGATAGAATTCTGCGGTTTGCCATAGCAATTGTCGTTTTTTATTACTGTCGGTTTCATTGCGGTACAGCACTTCGTATGCACCTGCTGCCTGCTTCCAGTCTCCACTTCTTTCGTAAGCCAGGGCCAGCTTTTCGTCTGCACCGCTCCGTAATTTATGGCTCGGAAACGTTCTGACAAAGGCTTTTAATACCGGAATGGCCAATGCCCAATCTTTGTTGACAAACAGTGCGGCTGCCGCATCGTAGTCTGCATTAGACCGTATTGATGCCTTTGGCGTCAGTTTACCCACGCGTAAAAAGTGGCGGGCGGCCTCGCGGTGCTTGCCGGCTGCTCGCGCATATTCACCTTGTTTATAGATGGCGGCGGCCAATCGTTCTTCATGATCCTTGCGATCTTTATCATCCACGGCGGCAAAACTCAAACGTTTCACTGTCGCCGCTTCGGCCTGCGGATATTGCTCCAGTTTAAATTCACCTTGCGCAATAATGGCCCAGTTAATCAGCAACAATTCTCTCGGGGCTTTCGGGGTATGACCCACGACATGATGCGCCGTGGCGACGGCATTGCGATAATCTTTCAACACCAACAGCTCTTCAGCAGCTTTGGACATAACTTTGACGGCGCGTTTATCCGCAGGAAAGTTTGTGGCAAAACGCTTTCCACTGGCAATGGATATACGAAGTGGTTGTTCAACGGTTTTGCCTTT
Organism: Ectothiorhodospiraceae bacterium; assembly: GCA_002401775.2. Taxonomy (GTDB): domain Bacteria; phylum Pseudomonadota; class Gammaproteobacteria; order SZUA-152; family SZUA-152; genus SZUA-152. The sequence goes on along the minus strand of NVUB02000153.1, from coordinate 19,887 downwards.
CAAGCCTTTAGACTGCTGGCGATGTGCAAGCAATGCGGCATAACCCGCCTCTGCACTTTGCGCAAAGCGAGGATATCGGTAAGCGGTTATTTCAAACTCTAGCCCCGCTGCTTTTACATCACCACTATCCAACAGACTTTCCGCCAACAACATGTTTTTTTCAGGTGTTGACTTATCTTTTGGGAAGGCACGAACATAGGTGCGATACCAATGTGCTGCAATGCGGTAATCTTTCGGATTTTTAGATTTCTGTGCCTCAGCATGATAGTAGCGTGTCAAATCATCCAAATTACTTTTCAGATGTGGCTGCAATTGCGTGAATAATGGTTTGTCGTGTTTTTCCCAGAAGGCGGAGCCAACACCATAGCCCATTACCAAGTTTGCCTTGGCTCGCAACACCTCATCCTTTCGTCCTGCTTGTTTGTAAATGTCGATAACCCGAACAGTAAACAACGGGGCAAACCGATGCTGCGAATAACGATCCACAAAACTCATGAATGTTTCAGCCGCATCAACGTCACGTTTTTGCACTAAATAAAGATCGGCCAAACGTTCATAAATTCTAAACTCATACTGGCGCTGGCCAAAACCTTTAAAGAAGGCCGATATACTTTCATGCCCCTTAAGATATGAAAATGACAAACTGACGATACGCAAGGTATCTTCCAGTAATTCCAGTTCACTCCGGGAAAAATCGGCGAGGTCACGTCCACCCGCAAAGCTGCGATCCAATACTGAAAAATAAGATTTCAATGAGCGCTGGGTATCACCTTGTTTAAAAACAGACCAACCGTGTTTGAACATGGCGCGTTCATAAAATGAGCCTATTTCGGCGAACACCAGAACACTGCCGTAGGCCTTTTCGGCTTCTTCAAACTCACGGAAGGTAAATAAAATTTCACCTCGGCGAAACTGTATCTCATCAAGATTGGTTTGATTGGGATAGCGGTTAACCAGACGGGTCAATACTTCCAGTGTTTTTTCAAGGTTACCGTTGAGTTCATAAGCGCGGGCCAATTGGTACAAGACACGATCATTTCCGGCATAGTCCGGGTATAAGACCAGTAAGCGTTCATATTGGTGGATCGCGCTGTCGACTTTTTCTTGCTCGTTCGCATCCTCTAATTCGTCTTGCAAATCCTCGGCAAGTACTCTTTCTTCTTCTGGGCTTAACCCTGCTTGTTGTGGAACAGACGCTGCACTGTCTTTAGTTTCTACTTGACTGTCTACTTGAGCGTCTATTTGTCCGTCTGCGGTTTCATCAACGGCGGCGGTCATTTTTTCTTCGGGTACTGCTTCCGTTTTCTCAAGTGTCTGGCTTTCGTTTATGGTTTCACTGGGATTCTCACTATCATCTTCAGCCGCATCTGTGTCATCGGAGAAATCTCCCGCTAACACGTCTTGCCGGTCTTCCAGTGCTAAATCAGCGAGCCGTTGTAAGGCGATGGCTTTTAAGGCGTCATTGTTGGTGGATTTTGCGAGCCGAGCATACGTCGCTTTCACATCACTTCGTGAGAGTGGCGGTAATGCCTGGGGCTCGATCTTCGCCGCGCGCTCAGCTAATATTTTAATGATAGGGTCCTGGTCTATTGCCTTACCTGCACACGCCGCTAAAACCAGCACCAGGGTAGCCAGCAATAAAGGCGTCAGACGTCGTTGCCACATCATTGCAGCACCCTGCCTGATTCACTGGCCCCTGTGGCAAGGTCTTGCAAATGCGCCAATGAGAAACGAGCCTGGTCAAGGTAATCAATCAAGCGCGCACGTAACACATCAAACTCAACTTCTACCATCACTTGCAATTGACGTTGCTGCTCATCAAACGCTGATTTTACCTCTTTTCGTAACGCGGTTACGCGCTGCCGATTCAGTTCTATACGGCGAGCGTATCCATCAAAATTAAGGGGAGCATTACTGCGAGCTCGCTGTAATGAGTTTTGCTGATCCAGTGTATTTTGGAGTTCAGCGTCCAGGGACTTAAGGCTTTTCTTCACCGTTCTGTGGCGTATCGCATAGGTTGTTTCGATGTCGTACCTCATCAAACCTGCATACAAACGATATTTTTCTTTATAACGCGGCATACGACGTTTATGACGACCATCCTGAGTGGATATTTTCCAGATCCGTTCCTCGACGTTTGTTAAACGGTCTAGCAACTGTTGCTCTTCCTTGGTTACCAGTGCATAGGCATCTTTGGTTTCTGCTATGCGCGCCAATTCGTCGGAGTAAATATCCCGGTTGGTGCGAACGTCCAACACATGGTCCAGGGTCTGCTCTGGCGTCAATTTATCCAGTTGATCTTCATAGGTATCACGGCGCAGCGTGAGCATGGATTCATAGGCGGGAATTTCTGTTTGCCAGCGGCTCAACTTGCCGTCAAGAAACCATAAGTCACGTAAATTTTTAATCGCTTCATGGAAACCGTGTTGGGCCATTACCATGGGTAAATACCGTGCTTCCGGCGTATTGGGTAATAACTCTGCTTCCCAAAACCAGCCCATTTCATTGCGTCCTACTTGCGACAATAAATCTGCCCACAAGCGGCCTGCCTTTACAGCGTCCACGGTATTATTCAGTGACGCCAGTTCCTGTTCAAAAATCGTGATGGCATTATTATAGGATTGCATCGCCTGGGGAAATGCACGCAGCCTTTCCAGGGCGTTGCCCGTTGATAGTAATGCTTCAAAAACGGCTAAATCTGTTTTATCGCGCTTTGTTAGTTCAGCCCAGGGCACTAATGCCTGTTCGTAACGTTGCAATGCCACTTCAGCCCAGCCTAAACCTAACAAGGCTTTATTTGAAAACGGCCCGTTCAGCCGGACGCTTTGTAAAAATTCTTTGGCGAGTACGGGCTCGTCTTTGAGAAGAGAAAAACCTAAGGCCAAATTCGCTTTGTCTCGCAATGCTTTTTGATCATCGACATTGGATTTAAGCGTGGCGATTTGACGTAATAAGTCAGTGCCTTCTTTTTCATTACCGCCACGAATCAGTGCCACGCCCAAATTAAATCGCGCATAATTTGCCTGATCTTCTCCTTCTCTAGCGGTGTTATTTGCGACCAGGTCCTGTAATGCCGCCGCCGCTTCCGTATACTTTTCCTGCGCCATCAGTAAATTGGACTTTAAAATACGAAATTCTTCTTGCAGTGACTCATCCAGAGAATCACCCACTTGAGAGAAAGCCAATTCAGCTTCTGTAAATAATTGTTTTTGGAAACGGATTTTTCCGATATAAAACCATGCTCTATCTTTTACCGCTGGCCCTACATTATCGGTTAACAAAGCATTGAAAATTTCTTCCGCTTCGCTATGCAGACCGTATGAAAGATATAACCCGCCTAACAACAAGTGCCCATCATCCGCGTGATGCTTCAGGCGATCTTGCTCCTGAGCTGTGAGTAAACTGACGGCGGCTGAATAGTATTTTTGTTGATAAAATTCAAACAGAACCGCTCCGTAATATAAATCTTGTACGGTTTTTTCCTGGTTCGCGGAAACACTTTTGTCAGGCGGGCTTGCAATGATGACTGGAGGCTCTGGCTCTGATACTGCAGGCGCTGATACTGAAGGATTAAGTTCCGTAGCACCCACCATGAGCGAAACCCCAAGTAACAACGACGTTACTAGTTGCGTAGCAAGCAAAGGGGAAGACTTGTTCGTAAACACCATAAATCCCCGGCTACCCTATTCCCATTCTTTCACGACAAATTCTGGTTGCAATTTACGACTTGCATCCAGTATTTTTAATTCCATAAACTTCGCCGCTGAAGATTTTGTAAACTTCACCGTAGTACCACGTCTATATTCCCGATTATTGGGGCCGGGCCCACGAAAAGTGGCGATTAATTCATGCTCACCTGATTTCACGTTACCCATATACAGCCGTTGAACGCCTCCACGTTCCAGCGCTCCCAGCTCACGTTTTGTATAGAGATGGTTGGCCACTACTTTGTCATCAATTTTCAGCTGCACTGAATCCAGTCTGAAAAAAGCACCGACATCGATGGACAAAAAAATGGCCACTTGTGTATTAGAGGGGAAGAGTAATTCTTCCTCGAGAATAAAAAGATCACGATTAAGCGACTTCACTTCCTTTTTAAGTGCTTGTACACGCGCATCGAGTGTTCGCTTGTCTTCTTTCTTTTCAACGGGGGCCGGTGACATTGCAACGGGCTTGGCATCTTTTTCGACACCTGGCATTTCACCACTTGGCATTTCAGCACCCGCTACTGCGGCTACCGCCGGAGCTGTGTCCATGGGTCTGTCAATAAGTTTGTCCGCAACGGTTCCAGATGTGCCATTGGCCGTTACGGGGGTTTCCATGGGGGTCGATTCCATGGCCGCTTTTTCCGCAGGGTTGCTTTGCGCTTGCGTTAGAGGAGTCTCTGTCGTTTCTACGACAGCTGGCGTTCGTACAAAACGATTAACACCCGGTGATGCTTCCTCGGCGGCAAAAGCGGATTGCGTCATTAATAGTACCGCCAGTAATATTGCCTGCTTTAGCTTGTTCATTATTTTTCTCGTATTGGCTTTGTCGAAAAGCATAGCTATTCATTTTAATTGATTTTAATACCAAACTGACACAAAAAATCTCACAATATCGGCTGTCTGGCTATAAAGCGGCTCAGTCCCCGGTGTAAAGCCTACTGCAGTTTCGTTACGAAAGTTTTGATAATCAATTTGATAACGGTCATACATCAAATTCACCGAGCCTCTGTCGATGAACCTCCAGGATTTGCTTCCAAACTCATAACTGGCTCCCAGGCCAATTGACGTGGTGTTTAACGAGCTCAGTTCTTTGTCCCTGGCACGATAAATAAATTCATCGATCCCGTTAAACATGTCGTTATAAAATTCAGCCTGGTCTTGAGTGTAGGCACGATATTTAACTTCAAATATCCAGTGTTTACGCCAGGGGTGCGTATACCCCAACTCATACATCGCTGCATTTATACCCCAGGTATCTGTAAAAACCCGGGTCTCTATTTTTACTGCCGCCCGATATGGCAGGTAGTACAACGCGTTTACGGCTAATGCATGGCTTGTGCGTGTTTCCGGGTATTCTTCACTTTGATATCCAACGCCACTCGCATCGGATGGATCAAGAAACCGTACGCGTCGATAGGGACTCTCCAGAAAACCTTCATCGGTTACCGTTTCAAAAGTGGCACTCATGAGCATATTTTTGGTAATGACTTGTGAAAGGTTTAAGCGGTACTTAAAGCGTTCTGCACTTTCATTCAAATTCGGGTCTACCGAACTGGAGACGTCATCGAGACCGACGGTGAACCCCAAAGACACTGTCGTTAAATCGCCGAACATACTGTGGCTGATGCCAAAATTATAAGTATTGGCAACAAAATCATTCTCTGCGCTGTTGGTATAACCAAGGCTAATGGTACTTTTGTCATGCAAAAAGTCGAAGCCTACCGACTGTTCGATTCGTTCTTCTGTGTATTCACTTGCCGAGGAGACTACGTCAATCGTGGCGCTGGTCAGCGAGTCGACATAATATTTCCCCCAAACCGATAATGATTTTCCAACTTGCTTTCTGGCTAACAGCGATGGCCCGTTTACCGTCAGGCCACCGCCATCATAGGAGTGAAACAAAATATCTGCACGGTCTTCCGGTAACACGGCGGCCATTAAAGGGACGCAAAACCCTAAAACACCGACTGCGAGCAAACCCCACTGAAAGTGACTGGTTTGTTTAATCCTTCTTTTGGCAAGTTGCTTAGCCAAAGGCTTAACCAAATGTTTGCGCAGAGTGTTAATTACAGCCACAACCACCACCTTGACCACTTTCAGCGCCACGCGATAATTCGCGTGACTCATGAACGTGGTTTATGTATGACGTTGCACTGGGATCACGATCAAAACTCATTATCGGGTCCGCCAGGTTGGCGCGCTCATACGGTTTAACCCACGGCTCTATACCGCAACCGCTTATGATGAGCACAACAGCCATGCCTAACAGAAGATGTTTCATTGTGGCGTTTTATTCCCGAATCAATTCTTTAATTTGCTTGATGTATTCAGCTTCATAGCCTGGCAGGTATCCACGATGTAAATAGCGCATGTTGCCATCACGGTCCACCATTACGGTGCTGGGCATTGCCACCACTTTGTATAACTTGGTGACGTCATTTTTGTTATCAAACAATACCGGGAAGCTTACCGGCACCTCTCGCAACAGTTCTATCGCTTTAGATGAGTCTTCTTCAACATTTACGCCTAACAATACAAAGCCAAGGTCGCTGTATTTTTTATACATGTCTTCCAGTAATGGCATTTCCTGTCTGCAAGGCGCACACCAGGAAGCCCAAAAATTGATCATTACCACGTCGCCGCGAAGCTCGCTCAGCTTTACATTTTCACCACTGCGGGATTTCAAGGTAAAATCCGGTGCCGGGCCTTCCAGTATTTCTGCCTGTGCTATTGATCCCAGCAACATACTTGCTGCAACAACAACCCCTAAACGCTTCGCAAAACCTTTAACATTAAACATGGTAATTACCTCGCTACAATTTCCTACATTTACAAATCCACTCCACTAAAAAAAGACCGATAAACCTCCGCCAATTTCCAGATTATGGGTGGTGTCATCACTACCAAAAAAATCATTCTTAATGATGTGATCCCTCACATCGATATGCACCGCCAACCAATCGGTAACCAGAAACCGGTAACCGACGCCAAAATTCACCGTAAATGCGTCACCACCCAAACCTAAAAAATTCGTATTACCCACACCCCCGATAAAATATAACGCCGTATTGAATGCCCAGTCTCTTCCAACATAAGCCTCGCCAAGCAATACGTTGTAACCCAGAGAAATGTTGTAATAGGTAAGCTCACGTTGCGTATCCGTAAATAGGGGTGCGCCGCTGCGAATCAACCGTTCAGAACTGGTTTCTGTCGTATCGGTTTTGGCATAAGCCGCTTCTACAAAAATACTTTCTGAAATATGATAGGCAGCCCGCACTCCGACAACGGCGTTAGCCCCAAAATCTTCAACACTCAAAATTCCGCCAAACACCCCGATTTCAAAATCTTCGGTGTCAATTTTGTCGATATCGATAGTTCTACGGGTAATTTCGGGCTGAATCACTTGCTCTTGCCCGTCTACCTTTTTTGATTCCACAGCATCTTCAGCGGACCACACGAGGCCTACTGTTAAAAACATCACCGCACCTAGCAGCAGTTTTCCTAGAAAAAGAATGCGAAGCCTGCCTTCCATTCCTCAAATTCCTCGTTATCGTCGTCACTGGAAAAACCGACGTAGTTTTTATATTCGGCACGTAAGATAAATCGCCGAGTGAGATACACTTTTACACCAACACCCATATGGGCAATTAAATCCTGACTATCTTCGGCCCGTATCAACGTTAGATTCGGGGTCGTTTTAATTTGTCCGATGCCCAACGTAAAAAACGGCGAAAACCGTAGCGTTGGAAATGGCTGAGACACTATATTAAAATTGGCTAATTCGCTGCTCGAAAAATCGCCGGTGACTCTTGAGGCAGACAATTCAACCGAGAGGTTGGCGCTCATTACAAAGGCGCCGTACAGGGTCATTACCGGCGCACCATTGAAAGTACCGCCCACTACTCCTGCTTCCCAGCGACGTTTACTAAAGTCACCCAGGCTCGCGTCTGCAAATTCTGCTGTCTCACCACTCGGCGTTAATGTTTTTTCCATTTGCATCCGTGCAACCCAACCCGTTTCGCCTTTTTCGGTGCGCACTTTAAACCAGTCTGTTTTACGACGGATGACTTCAATGTATTCACCGCGATCAACGACATGAAAAATGGGGTAGCCCGAACCGGGCCCAGTGTGAAGTTCTATATACGGGGCCGCTACCTTCACTTCGGGGTATGCATCGTCAGCACACGCTTGCGAGGTGAACAGTAGTAGCAGTAGTAACAGAATTACGGGCATTGTCTTAAACACCCGACAGTTGCACACAGAATGAGAGTTGAGTTTTTGGACTGCTTGTTTTCACGCCAGTTTTCACTATTAAAACAACGGCTAAGCGTTAAGTTTCTTTATTGTTATTTTCTTTTAAACGGCCATTAAATAACCAGCTTGTGATGTTGATCACAGGCAGGGTACTCAATTCCATAAAAGCATGTGTAATTCGTACGGGGAGCTGGACCGGCCAGATACCAACCCGGTAACATTAATAAAACGGCTATTGCTCACTATTCCCGCAATCTGCGAATCTCAGGCAGGTATTTTACCTAAATGAAACTTGTCAGACCAGCAGAAAGACTCCTTGTTCAATAAATTTTTTACTATTAAATCCTATACTTATAAAACTATCGTACTAAAATGCTTTACTATTTCGCTATGCTTGATCAATCCATAACCACTAATTTGCGGGTGCATCGAACGGGCTATTAAAATATTGCCCCCCCATATCCAACCATTCCACAATCAAACGCATTTCAGCGGCAGTAAGATCCCCTTCATGTGTACCACCGGGGAAAAATATTCCCATAAAGGTACCCGAACGTGAGCCCGCAACCCGCATTGCTGGTGCAGGAGCCGCTACGGGACTTAACACTGGAATAGGATTCCCCATGCCGTCGAGTACTAACACGGGTAATCCGGTATCAGGATCAAGGACGGGGTCGCCGTTCATGTCAGTTTCGATCAAGAACAGCAAATTTCCTGCGCCATCGGTATCCTGCACCATGACATCCGTGCCATCGGCCTCTACTTCATTATCGTTAAAGAACAACTCACGATACGATTTAAAGTGATCCGGCTCTTGATCGGAAAGGCCGCCACTTAAGTCCAGCTGGTCAACAGGCACCATGCCAGCACCCGCCATATCCAGGTTACTGTGGCAACTTGTGCAAGTACGGTCAGCTGCACCGTTCATTCTCACGCCTTCCCAAATTGGATGAATGTGGGTTTGGTAATTAATAATGGTTCTACAACGCGCACTCCATTGAGCCTGACAGGCTGTGGATGCTGGGACATCAACCAACACCGGAACGGTGGCATCGTCATAACGCTGATTAGTAACATCAGGAATGGCACCATTATTCCATACATCACTAAAAACAGGATTAACACTGGGACTTAGTTGCGGGCAGGCAATTTCGGCAAGATTAGTACTGCCCGTACCCGGATCGCATAACGTGCGAATGCGTGACTGCGCCATGGTCTCACCAATCACGCCGGTCACATCCAGATCAACGGACATATCGGGATCAAGATCTGTATTCGTACCTGGATATTCTACGCCCGTTGTTGGCGCGCCTAGATTTAGCGCGACAGCGTCATCAATGTAGCCATGTGGCAGCGGTAAGGCTGGCGTGGCCGGTGTGTGGTTGTGGCAACCGACACATTGCAGGGTTTCACCTAAACGCACTTGAAACCAGTTTTGATGACGAACACCAATGCGGCGTCCATCCATATCGACAACACTTATCGCCAAAGGCACATTGGCTGGCACCTTGGTCAGTACAGAGCCATCGGGCTCTATGGGTGCGTAACCAATAATTTCACGCATTTTTTGTTGGCGGCTGCGACCATATGCCGTGTTATCAATATCGTAAACATCGTCGTCAGGAATCGACGCTGCTTTAATAATACGCAGGAAACGCGCAGGTCGTTCATCGGCGTTAGTGATTGCGGGGTTAGCCATATCCGCTAATGTGGTGGCCGTGCCGCCCAGGGCATTAAAACTGCCGTCGAAATCGTAAACGCTGCGAAGGTGTAGCAAACCTACACCCTCACCGGCCAATGTGGCATCCAGCTCAAAACCAACGGTTCTATCAAATAGCACTGGCGGACGAGTGCGCGGGGACATAACCACGGGCTCGTCGATAACGATTCCTTCTTCCGGCAACACTATAGGTAGCTGGGTATTGCTATCCAGGTCATAAATGTAAATACCATAAACGGGGAAAGCCTCTGCGGCATCATCAGGAATAATGTCCGGACAGGCGACAGGTTCAGCATCGTCAATCCTTAACATCGTCACTGGGTCTACGGGCTGTAATCTGCACCGCGACCAACTCACTAGTGCGCGGTTAGAGCCGTCTTGCAGAGGATACACTGACCGAAAGCGGCCATCGGGAGAAGGATTGTCATCGGTGCGGATGTCCAGATTCATGGCAGATATCTGAGCAGGCCCTGTCAATATCAATTGATTAGGCCAGGTGGGTTGAGTGTTATCGGTGTAATTCGCCACATCCAGCATCACTGGTTCACCACCACCGGCCGAGCCAGAAAAGGGTTTGATCATTACCAGAATCTGGCCATCTTCCAGTTCACGGGGGGCCATAAATTGCACGGTACTGTCATCTGTGCCGACATTATGGTCATGCACGCCATATACCGCTTTTACATCGGTGCCATCAGGGCGCATTTTGTAGAGGTTAATAGAGCTGCGCGAGCCCATATGGTCCCAGCGTGAGAAGATGATTTCACCGCTGCTTAATACACTGGCGTCTAGGTCATGGCTTTGATTAAAAGAGATCTGTTGAACATTAGTGCCATCGGCATTCATCACATGCAGCACCACAGCCGGTTCATTGTTGCTTTCATCCAAGGGTTGAAACTGCTGGTTACCCTCATCAAGCAAAATCGCGCCCGTTGCACGCTGTAGGCTGGAACTGAACACAATGCGGCCATCGGGCAAATAATACGGGGCAACATCGTTGCCTTTGTTGGCCAGGCTGTCAGAAAACATCACTCGGGTTGGGCAGCCGCCTACGGTGGCGTCATATTCAAAAATATTCCACTTGGGGACATCGTCGCCGTTGGTCAGGTCTTCGAGGCGTAAGGAAAATATGAGTCGGGTGCCGTCGTAGGAGGATTCCAGATCCCGGACATCACCGGTACCAATCCCGTCATCGTCTAGGTCTGTCAAACACAACGTGATGTTTCTTTCATCGGCGGCAAGCGATGCACGCTCGCGCAGGTAAACATCGCCACCCTCGTTAAACTCAATAGCCTCACGGAGATCCGGCTGCACCAGAATGATTTCGTTGGTGTCTTGATCCATCATGGTGGCAATAGGTCGCTTGATGTAGGCAATACCGAAGTCTTCTACGGTTTGATCCTGCCCGGCACCATCACAACCTGCCACGCTGGCAACCATGGCGGCAACAAACGCTATTCGCAATCTGGAAAATGTCATTTTTTTCATAATAATACTTCTTTTACGTCGCTGAAACTGATCACAGTATTCGCCAAAATAAGTTAAATCCTATGAGAAACTCATCCGGCCCACATTCTCCGCTTGCTTGCGCCATTACGATTCAAGCCGCTTTCCTTTAACACGATTACACTGTGCGTATGAATGCACAATTCATTAATAATCCAAAAACCGAATTTATACTGAGAGCCCCGTCACAAACTGTTCTGTTATATCCCTATCGGTTTTTTTGCCTCGCTCTTGACTCAAATTCCACTTAATGCCATTACAACGACGGTCTAATCACTCACACGCCACAGCTGGTGGTTTCGTTCCGCTCACTTAAACATGAAACAACAGACGGTAAATGCTCTTTAAGCATAAGATATTGTTTTTGTATCATAATAATGAATTAGCCCATAAATTCCAGCCGGTGATATTTTTCACCTATATTTTCACCTAATAGTGGGCTATGACGCTAAGGTTTACGCAATTTCCTTCAGATTCGGTTAGTCTACCGTGGTTTTCCCAGCCTACTGTCCGTATAATGCCTTGCTCGACTGAATATCGCTGCGGGAGAGAGTGGCACACGGCCCTGTTTTTTTAATGTAAAACATTATATAAAACATAGGGTTTTCACCACCGCCGAAGGCGCAACCGCCCGGAATCGCTCAGGCAACCGGACCGCAGGCAGATAATAGTTGACTCTGGAGAGAGACTGGGAGGCTTTGGCCTTACATCAGTCCGCCGAAGGGGCTAAAGCTCTCAGGCACCACGGACAGAGGGGTGGCAATACGACCTTGTTTTACCAAAAATGAGTGCGCGCATTGTCGCTTTTTTGCTTAACCATTTTGTTAAAACCGTGCTCATTAAAGCTTTACGCAACCAGAAGTCAATTAGAGGTCAACCGCATGTCACAAGCTCCATCTTCTCAACCACAGCCTCAACCGCAACGTACGCCACTTTTTGAACAGCATCTTGCTGCCGATGCCAAGATCGTTGATTTTGCCGGTTGGGAAATGCCCATTCACTACGGCTCACAGCTCAACGAACACCATCAGGTTCGCAACGACGCGGGCATGTTCGACGTTTCACACATGGTGGTGCTGGACCTCACCGGCGACAAAGTCACTGATTTTCTGCGCCACCTGCTCGCCAATGACGTAGCGCGCGCTCAAACCCCCGGCAAGGCACTCTATTCCTGCCTGCTCAATGAAAACGGTGGGGTAATCGACGATCTCATCGTCTATTTCATGACCGACAACTGGTACCGCATGGTGGTAAACGCGGGTACTCGCGACAAAGACCTGGCCTGGATTACCGCGCAAGCAGAAGGCACTGGCGTTGAAATTACTGAACGTGCTGAATTAGCCATGATCGCTGTACAGGGTCCGAATGCTCGCGATAAAGCCCACACTGCCCTCGGTGCTACCATCGACCCTGCCCGTGATTTGAAACCCTTTTTTGCCGCTGAGTGTGGTGAGCTGTACGTCGCCCGCACTGGTTATACCGGTGAAGACGGTTACGAAATCATGGTACCTGCCGATCAGGCGGGAGCGACCTGGGACGCTCTTCTAGCCGCTGGCGTTAAACCCATCGGTCTCGGTGCGCGTGACACCCTGCGCCTGGAAGCCGGTATGAATCTTTACGGCCAGGATATGAATGAAGAGGTCAGCCCTCTGGAAGCCGGTCTGAGCTGGACGGTTGCCCTTAAGCCCGCTGAAGGCGAAACAACAGATCGCGACTTTATCGGTCGCGCTGCACTAGTCAAACAAAAAACCGCTGGCCTCGTTAACAAACTAGTCGGACTGATTCTCGAAGATCGCGGTGTACTGCGCGCCCATCAAAAAGTCGTCACTGAATGTGGCGAGGGTGAAACCACCAGCGGGACTTTTTCCCCCACACTGGGCAAGTCCATCGCCCTGGCGCGGGTACCCGTCGCGGCTAGCGAACAGTGCCATGTTGAAATTCGCGGCAAGCAACTGACTGCTCGCATCGTAAAATACCCTTTTGCCCGCAATGGTAAAAGCTTGTTTGAATAACATCGGCTCAACATTTTTAATGTTCACCACGAGCCTTTAACCCAATATTGATAAAGATCCAATACAACAATTAAGAACAGGAGAACACCATGAGCAACGTGCCAACTGAATTAAGATATACCAAAAGCCACGAGTGGGTTCGCACCGAAGCCGATGGCAGCGTTACCATAGGCATTACCGAACATGCGCAAGAATTACTGGGCGACATGGTTTTCATTGAATTGCCTGAAACCGAAGCCAATTACACCGCCGGTGACGAATGCGCCGTCGTGGAATCGGTAAAAGCGGCCTCTGATGTGTATAGCCCCATTACTGGTGAAATCACGGCTGTTAATGAAGATTTAGCCGATTCGCCTGAAACCGTCAATCAGGATGCCTTTGGCGCTGGCTGGATGTTTAAAATGCAACCCGAAGACGCCGGTGAAATTGATGAGCTAATGGATGCCGATGCCTACCAGGAACTGCTGGCCGAAGAAGATCATTAATTCAAACGACCAGCACCAACAGTAACAAATTACTCACCCTGCACTTAACATAAAGTAGATACTGTAATGCCATTTATTCCCCACACCGAAGACGATACCCGTGAAATGCTAAAGACCATTGGCGTCGATAGTATCGAAGACCTGTTTGACGAAATTCCGGCCGAACTGCGTGCCGATGCGTTAAGCGATGTCCCCGCGGGCCAAAATGAAATGGCGGTAACCCGCCATTTGCACGACCGCGCTGGACGGGACACTCAACCCCTTTCGTTTCTCGGTGCGGGTGCCTACGAACATCATATCCCCGCAGCGGTATGGCAGCTCACTACACGCGGCGAATTTTACACCGCCTACACACCGTATCAGGCCGAAGCCAGCCAGGGTACTTTACAGGTGTTGTACGAGTTCCAAACCATGATGGCAGAACTGACCGGCATGGACGTCTCCAATGCGTCTTTGTACGAAGGTGCGTCGGCACTGGCCGAAGCGGTGCTGATGGCCGTACGCGCCAATCGGAAATCCAAAACCAAACGGATATTGATGCCTTCCACCGTACACCCCACTTACCGCAGTGTGGTTAATACTATCGTGCGCCATCAAGGCATCACCCTGGAACTTCTGGACTACGACACAAAGGGTGGCCATATTGACCCCGCCAGCCTGCCCAGTAAACCCGGCGACATTGCCGCGTTGGTTATCCCACAGCCTAATTTCTTTGGTGCTCTGGAAGATGCCGATGCTCTCACCGACTGGGCACAACAACACGGCGCATTGGTGATCGGCGTTGTTAACCCTACCGCCATGGCATTAATCACTCCCCCTGGCGAATGGGGTAGCGGCACGGGTGCCGATATTGTTTGCGGTGAAGGCCAACCCCTTGGTGCGCCATTGGCCTCTGGTGGCCCTTACTTTGGTTTCATGTGCTGCGCACAGAAGCACGTGCGCCAAATGCCGGGGCGTATCATTGGTCGTACCACTGATCTCGAAGGAAAAAAGGGTTACGTACTCACACTACAAGCCCGCGAACAGCATATTCGTCGCTCCAAAGCGACGTCGAACATCTGTACCAATCAGGGTTTGTTGACAACAGCAGCCACTATCTACATGTCGTTGCTCGGCCCCGAAGGCCTACGTCAAACCGCTGAACACAGCCACAGCAACACTTGCGAATTGAGTGATGCACTGTGTGCCATTGATGGCGTAGAGAAAGTATTCGATCGCCCCTGTTTCCATGAAACGGTGATTCGCCTGCCCAAGCCCGCCGCCGACGTATTGGCTGGCCTAGACCAAAAAGGCGTAATTGGTGGTTTTGATCTGTCTTCCGATTACCCCGAGTTGGGTAACGCGCTGCTGATTTGCGCCACGGAAACCAAAACGGAAGCCGACCTAAACACCTTCGCAACAACGCTGCGCGAAGTGTTGGCGTGAAGTATTGGCATAGCGCAAAAGTGTTTACTCAACACTTGCGTAATCCATAATACATCGTCAATAACAGTACCGTTGCTCCACCATGTCGGCTTACGAAAAAACGCATATTATTCGACCACCAGAACAACGCCCAAGCCGTGGCGAACTTCTGCGCTGGTCGGGTTGGTTTTTTCTCGCCAATAGCGCCATCGCGTTATTGATTGCACTGCGCTATTTAAGCGCCGTGCAATTCCCAACGGGTGAATACACCACGATTTTTAGTATTCTGGCCTTTATCGGTCATTTTGCTTCCATGGGTTTTATCGGTGCAGCGTTGTTATTTTTACCCATTGTGCTTTTTCCGCGTAAGCCTTTTGTCTTTACGCTTGGCATCCTGCTGGCACTGGCCTTTATCGTCGGCATTACCGTCGATACGTTTATTTTTAGCCAATACCGTTTTCACTTTAATGGCATGGTCATGAACCTGCTGCTCGGAGGCGCTGCCGAAGAGATATTCACCTTCTCTGCATTTTTGTGGTCAATGCTGGGCCTGTTTGTGGTGGTCTTAATCGGCTTTCAATTTTGGCTCAGTCGGCGTGTGTGGTCTTTTGTTATTGCCACACCGAATCGCTCCGTTGGTTACCTTGTGGGTTTATTGCTGTTCGCCATATTTTTTGCCGAAAACTTTTTTTACGCCTGGGCCGATGCCAACACCTATACCCCCATCACCAAGCAGATTCGTTTTTTGCCCGCTTACAAACCACTCACTGCTGATCGTTGGTTTATTAAACGAGGTTGGGCAGACCCAAAAACAGGCGTTCAACTTGCACACATCGATACCAGCAGTGCTTTGGACTATCCCAAAAGCCCTATGCAGTGCAATGCAAAAAAAGCGCCACTCAATATTGTTTACATCGTTATAGATTCCTGGCGATTTGACACATTGACAGCAAAAGCAACGCCGAGTATTTATGCGTTTTCAAATGACGCGCTCATTTTTAATAACCACTTCAGTGCGGCCAACTCCACCCGCACAGGAATTTTCAGCCTGTTTTACGGTTTGCCCGGTACCTACTGGCACGCAATGCTGGCGGAACGGCGCGGCGCGGCCTTTATTGAACAACTCATCAAACAACGCTATGAGCTTGGTATTTTCGCCAGCGCCAAACTGTTCAGCCCTGAATTTGACCGTACCATTTTTTCCCAGATTAAAAACTTACGCTTACAATCCGAAGGCAGCTCTCCGCGTACTCGCGACCAAAATATTCGCGATGAATTTCTCGCTTTCCTCGACAAGCAGAAAAATGGGCAGGGCAGCGCCTCAATGAATTCCGCGCCATTTTTCGGCTTCCTGTTTTTTGATTCACCACACGGCTACGACTTCCCCAGTGATTACCCGCTGGCCTTTGAACCCAGTCTGAAAGCCGTCAATTACGTTGCCCTGAATAATGACTACGACCGAACCCCCTTGTTTAACCGCTACCAAAACTCAGTGCACTTTGTAGATAGCCTGATTGCGCCGGTACTCGAAAAGCTGAAAACCAAAAACTTACTCGACAACACGGTCGTCGTGATCACCGGTGACCATGGACAGGAGTTTAATGACAACAAGCTCAACTATTGGGGACACAACAGTAATTTTTCGCCCTGGCAAACGCGCGTACCTTTAGTGGTTCACTGGCCCGGTAAAAAAGGGCAACAGATTCATCAACAAACCAGTCACTTCGACATTACACCCACATTAATGCAAGATGTTTTAGGGTGTAATAACGACCTGCAGGATTACAGCAGTGGTAAGCACTTGCTCACTGGCAAACCTGGTGCTTATTTATTACTCAGCAACTACAACCAGTTTGCGGTCATGGAAAAAGACCGATTAACAGTCGTTGACGAGTTTGGTAACGTCGATATTCTCGACAACCACTACCGCAATATTCCAGGTGCCAAACCGGCCAGCACCCGCATGTTATCCGTGATGGATGAAATGAGCCGCTTTTACCGTAAATAATTTATAAAATTTAATCGTTAACTTACGTTACTCACTTACGCACTAAACAACAGGCAACCACCATGCTCGACAAACAAACCCCACTCATCTTTGAACACTCTCGCCCTAGCCGCGTGAATACCACACATACCCAGCGCACCACGGCGAAGACCACTAACATTCCTGCCGGGCTGCTGCGAAAGTCCAAACCACGCCTGCCGGAAGTTTCGGAAATGGATGCGGTTCGGCACTACACACGTCTGTCGCAAAAGAACTTTTCCATCGACACCCAGTTTTATCCCTTGGGTTCCTGCACCATGAAGCACAACCCTCGTGCCTGTAATTCACTGGCCAGCTTACCCGGCTATTTGAATCGCCACCCCCTGGCACCGGTTAAACACGGTCAGGGGTTTTTAAGCTGTATGTGGGATCTGCAAGAAATGCTCAAGGACGTCACCGGCATGACCGCCGTGTCGTTGACGCCCATGGCAGGCGCCCAGGGCGAATTTGCCGGTGTCGCGATGATTCGCGCCTACCACGACGCCAATAACGATACTGACCGTACCGAAATTCTGGTGCCCGATGCCGCCCACGGCACCAACCCGGCCACCGCCACCATGTGCGGTTACGCCACCAAAGAAATCCCCACTGATGCAAACGGCGACATCGACGTTGAAGCCCTCAAAGTTGCCGTCGGCCCTCACACCGCGGGCATTATGTTGACCAACCCCTCTACTCTGGGTGTCTTTGATCGTCGTATTAAGGAAATCGCCGGCATCGTTCATGAAGCCGGTGGTCTGCTCTACTACGATGGTGCCAACCTTAATGCCATCCTCGGCAAGGTCAAACCCGGCGACATGGGCTTTGATGTGATTCACATGAACCTGCACAAAACCTTCTCCACTCCTCACGGTGGTGGCGGCCCAGGTGCTGGGCCTGTCGGCGTGAGTGAACGCCTCAAGCCTTTCATGCCCATTCCCGTGGTCGGAAAAAATGATGATGGTTATTACTGGCTAACCGAAAAAGACCTGCCGCAAACCATCGGCCGCCTGTCGACATACATGGGCAATGCCGGTGTGCTGATGCGCGCCTACATCTACGCCTTGTTGCTGGGTCGTGAAGGCATGGTACGGGTGGCAGATTACGCAACACTCAACGCCAATTATTTAATGGTATCACTCGCCAAGGCCGGTTTCGACATGGCCCTGCCGGAACGACGTGCGACCCATGAATTCATCCTCACCCTCAAACGTCAGGCCAAGGAACAGGGCGTTACCGCTATGGACTTTGCCAAACGCTTGTTAGATTATGGCTTTCATGCGCCCACTACCTACTTCCCATTAATCGTGCCTGAGTGCCTTTTGATTGAACCCACGGAATCAGAATCCAAAGAAACCCTGGACGGTTTTATCGAAGCCATGGCCGCCATTCAAAAAGAAGCCGAAAAGGATGCCGAAACATTAAAAGGTGCGCCTTATAGCCAACCTATGCGACGATTGGATGATGTTAAGGCCGCACGTGAACTTGATTTGCGCTACTCATTTGAGCAAAAAGACGGTAAATAAAATGTCATTAACAGAAAATCTTGATTAACACATGAGCAAACCCGGCAACACAGGCATTACGCGCGTCATAAAAGCCGCAGGATATTCCTGGGCCGGGCTTAAGGCGGCCTTCAAACACGAGGCCGCCTTCCGTCAGGAACTGGCACTGTGCATTGTACTGGCTCCTGTGGGAATCTGGCTGGGTCAAACCGGTGTAGCGCAAGCCTTACTAATCGGTAGTTTGTTTCTGGTGTTGATCGTGGAGCTCATCAACTCCGCTATTGAAGCCGTGGTTGACCGTTTTGGCGGAGAAATGCACGAGCTTTCCGGTCGTGCAAAAGATATCGGTTCTGCGGCGGTGTTTATCGCATTGCTGAATGTCTGTGTAGTGTGGGGGCTGGTGTTACTCATGCCTTCTGGTGGCCCAGCCCTTTAAGCTCGTCGCTCAGCCATAACATTTAAAAATAATTAACGACGTAATTTAACACCAAACGTAATTACGCCAACCTATAAAGGGATACAACATGTCTGCACTCATCTGTGGTTCATACGCCTACGACACTATTATGGTGTTCCCGGATAAATTTAAAAATCACATCTTGCCGGACAAAGTGCATATGTTGAATGTCTCTTTTCTGGTTCCCGATATGCGCCGCGAGTTTGGTGGATGCGCGGGCAACATTGCCTACAACTTAAGGTTAATCGACGGTGAGCCTTTACCCATGGCAACGGTCGGTCGGGATTTTTCATCCTATGCGCAGTGGATGGACGATTGTGGCATTAGCCGCCAACACGTCATTGAACTGAACAACACCTTTACCGGTCAGGCCTTCATCACCACCGACATGGATGACAATCAGATTACCGCCTTTCATCCCGGTGCCATGGGTGAATCGCACCAAAACAAAGTATCAGATGCCAAGGGTGTGAGCATCGGTATTGTTTCCCCGGACGGCCGCGACGGTATGATCCAACACGCCGAGCAATTTGCCGAAGCCGATATACCTTTTATCTTTGATCCCGGCCAGGGTATGCCCATGTTTGATGGTGCAGACCTGTTGCGTTTTGCTGAACAAGCCACCTGGATCACCCTCAACGATTACGAAGCCCAACTGTTTGAAGAGCGCACGGGAAAATCACCCCACGAAATCGCTGGCATGGTCGACGCACTGATCATCACCCGTGGTGGCGAGGGCTCGGTCATTTACACAAAGAACCACCGCCATGAAATCCCTGCGGCGAAAGCCAATGAATTGATTGATCCCACG
>NVUB02000152.1 GCA_002401775.2 Ectothiorhodospiraceae bacterium | reverse complement strand
CGAAGTTACCTGACAATATGCCGTAAGGCATCTAACGCGAAAATTTCATCCGACATTACAGATTACTAAAAAGCGATGGTACAAGACCAGACTGCCGAAGCGATTTGACATTTTTTCTCAATTAACTTTTACCTGTCACGTAGCGGCGCAACGTGACCTACGGAGCTTTGTATTTCTCGGGCTTTGTATTTCTCGAAACTTTGTATTTCTCGAGGCTTTGTATTTTTCGAAGCGTTGTTATTTAGCGTAGGAGCAGCTTCTGCCACGAATGATGTACGGCCATGATCACGGATGAAGCTGCTTCTACAAAAACGGTTAGATTGCTTCTGTTTAGATGCTGAAATAGATCGGACAAGGTCTGAAAGTAATTGTTTCTATGAAGTCTTTATGGTTTTAGTTTCGAATTTTTGATTGATACATTGGTGCAATGTTTCATGCCAATACTGATGCAACGATTAATACTAAAGTGTCAGTGGTTACTCCAGACAAAAAAAAGCGCTGTTGAACATTGAGTTCAACAGCGCCGTAGAGGCTAACAAGATAGTAACGGTTACTTCTTGGCGTTACGCTCTTGTACTTCTTTTATCACATCTTCAGCCACGTTTTTCGGGCACGGTGAGTAATGCGAGAATTCCATGGAGAACTGGCCACGGCCAGAAGTCATGGTACGCAAGTCACCAATGTAACCAAACATTTCAGCCAAAGGTGCGGAGGCTTTAACACGTACGCCGGTAACGCCTGCTTCCTGGCCTTCGATCATGCCACGGCGACGGTTAAGGTCACCAATAACATCACCCACGTGATCTTCAGGTGTGAACACGTCCACTTTCATGATGGGCTCAAGCAATTGAGCGCCGG
Source organism: Ectothiorhodospiraceae bacterium (assembly GCA_002401775.2). GTDB lineage: Bacteria > Pseudomonadota > Gammaproteobacteria > SZUA-152 > SZUA-152 > SZUA-152. The sequence goes on along the minus strand of NVUB02000152.1, from coordinate 50,008 downwards.
CTTTAGGCATTGTCTGACGGAAAGCATTCTTCGCCGCAATTTCATAAGCAACGGCTGAGGAATCCACAGGATGGAAACCACCGTCAGTCAGGTTAACGTGTACGTCAAGTACAGGGAAACCAGCCAACACACCTTCATTCATCATGCTCTTGAAGCCCTTTAGGACAGCCGGCCAGAATTCACGAGGTACGTTACCACCGGTCACGGTTGACTCAAATTCAAAGCCACTGTTTTGTTCGCCAGGCTCCATGATGTAATCGATCTTGGCAAACTGACCAGAGCCACCCGTTTGTTTCTTATGGGTGTAGCTGTCTTCCACACGCTGAGTAATAGTTTCGCGGTAAGCTACCTGTGGCTTGCCAACTTCCACTTCAATGCCATGTGTACGTTTGAGGATATCAACCTTGATATCCAGATGAAGCTCACCCATGCCTTTGATGATGGTTTCGCCGGTTTCTTCGTCGGTTTCTACGCGGAAAGAGGGATCTTCCTGGATCATCTTATTGATCGCGAGACCCATTTTCTCAGAACCGCCTTTGTCTTTCGGCTTGATGGCGATGGAAATGACGGGATCAGGGAATACCATTGGCTCCAAGGTGCCCACGTCTTTCATATCACTCAGGGTATGACCCGTCCGAGTATTTTTCAGACCGATAAAGGCCACAATGTCGCCCGCCGTACAGGAATCCAGTTCAATACGTTCATCGGCATGCATTTCAACAATACGGCCAATGCGTTCATTTTTACCAGTGAAGGTATTAACAACGGTGTCGCCTTTTTTCAGCGAGCCCGAATAGATACGTGTAAAGGTCAAAGCACCAAAACGATCATCCATAATTTTGAAGGCCAATGCGCGGAAAGGCTTTTCAGGATCAACGATGGCAAATTTGCCTGTTTCGTTACCGTCTTCATCAGTTTCTGGCTGTGGTTTAACTTCTGTCGGGTTCGGCAGGTAATCAACCACGGCATTCAATACCAATTGAATGCATTTGTTTTTGAAGGCAGAACCACAATAGGTGGGGAAGAAATCCAGTGCGATAGTGCCCTTACGGATACATTTTTTAATGTCATCCAAAGAGGGTTCAGTACCGTCGAGATACTGCTCCATCAACTCGTCGTCCTGGTCGAGGGCAGACTCGATCAGTGTTTCACGCCACTCGTCGACGAGATCGACCATGTCGGCGGGTACGTCTTCCACCGTATAGTTGGTCGGATCACCCGTTTCATCCCATACCCATGCTTTACGGGTTAGCAAATCTACCACACCGATGAAATCGTCTTCTTCACCAATGGGCAGAACCATGACCAGCGGGCTTGCACCCAACACATCTTCTATCTGTTTGACGACGCGGTAGAAATCAGCACCCAGGCGATCCATCTTGTTCACCAGAATAACGCGGGCGACTTCAGACTCATTGGCGTAGCGCCAGTTAGTTTCAGACTGGGGTTCTACACCACCTGAACCACAGAACACACCGATACCGCCATCCAGCACTTTGAGTGAACGGTACACTTCGATAGTGAAATCCACATGTCCTGGGGTATCGATAATATTCAGACGATGGCCGTCCCACGTACAAGATGTCGCCGCAGACTGAATGGTTATACCGCGTTCCTGTTCCTGTTCCATGAAATCGGTGGTGGCCGCACCATCATGCACCTCACCCACTTTATGGATTTTACCGGTGAGTTTCAGGATACGCTCCGTCGTTGTTGTTTTACCCGCATCGACGTGCGCAAAGATACCAATGTTTCTGTAGTGGGTTAGATCGGTCATGTCTGTACTCTAAAAGGTTATAAAAAGCATTTACACGCACTTCCAACATGATAAATTGCGGAAGCCCAAATATTCAAAATCGTTTTGAGGCGCACACCGAGCGTAAAACTCCGCAAGTCGGGAGCACCAAACCGCACATTATAACCTAAAGTGAGGCTATGTGGGATGTTGGCAAAGGGATTATCGTCGTTAAGGCAAAATAAACCTTCATTTGTAACCATTATATTTTGTTTCGAGACTGGCAGATTCCAACAAGCCGCCTCGCCGCACCGTTAGTAGGCGCTTTGAGGTGAGCCGACGGGGCATTGCACCCACAGAGTTTCAATGTCGTACGGGGACATACCACGTTGGCCGTTGTTTACGGTCACGTTGCGACGTATGAGGTCAGGACAGACCATTGAACAAGGGTTTACGGGCGGTGTTTCATTTCAGTTTACACCTGAGTAGTCAGTGGCCTCGTTTGAATCCATTCAGCCTCAAGGTGGTCACATGACGAGGCAGTGAGGGGGTATATCGAAGAAACGCAACGTCTTGAAGGCCATTTTGAAGGCAATGCAGTGGCCGTGCTACTCGCCAAGGCCAATCGATCTGCCTGATACTGAATGACAATTAAAGCTCGTTGAGAAGTAACCCAAACATAATGACATCTTCCATGTTGTCATATAAATTGAAATAGCGCTTGGTGCTGATAATGACTCCCAATGACTTTGTGATGTTAACGGCGATGCCTGCTTCGGGATAATAGGCATTAATGAAACCACTTTTATCCCAATTGTATCCGAGCAAGAATCCCCCACCGACGAAAAAGGTAGCCCCCGTATTAAATGCAAAAGCTGCGCCGACATCCATCGCAAAACCATCACCTTCATTAACGGATTTAATATAAGACAGATCGACATGGCCAATCTTCCCATTGTCAACCCCGAATCCGCCAATAGAGGTAACACGTAGATCAGCGTCAGATTGTGTGCTCTTTTCTATCCGTAAAAAGTTTTCCCCAGCATTCGCTTCAAATGCAAGGCTGGAAACAAAAATAAGAAATAAGAAAAAATAAGATACTATCTTCATCGTTGTCGGCATATCGTATGTCCATGATCTAGGTTAGGTTGTAATTCATCGACATTTGATTTCATCGCAGTCGCTCGCGAGCCCCATTTTTTTGAAATACACGGCCCTCATCTTTCTCATCTCCAGGCACATGGAGGCAACCACTGTCAGCCGCCTCGGAAATCACGCACGACACTTCGATTCGACCGAATAATCTTTCTTCGAGTTCCCGATAGGCGGTGGTGAAGGATCTCTATTCATCTGCGTATCTCACAGATGAAATGGTTCGTATTCTCTATAAGACCTGGCATAGGAACGTCCCTTTACCGTCATGTCTGGCGGCTCACGGTTACACCACATCGTTGGCACTCAACCTTTTCGATACCACCTCCGCCAGAAAATCCAAACGTCTTGTCAATTACGCGAAAATCATGATATCCCAACCAACACAGGAGACGGTTGAATAATGCTGAAAATAATGACATATCACGAATTCTCCCTAGTGAAATGTACAAATTGATTTACTTGTTTTTAGCCGCCTTATTAATATCCCAATTTAATGACTTTACAAAACGATTGCTGACTTCCGACAATGGAATGCTTTTTAGCCGCTCCAGATTTTCCGCGTCGAAAAATACCCGTCCCTCTTCAATCAGGAGTTCTGCACAGGCAAACTGCTCTTCCAGATTATCCACCCATTTACACTGAGAGGTTAATGACGATTTCGCATCGAAATTATCAACAAGCTCTTCAATTTTTATGAGTGGTTTTAATATTTTACCGATGAGTTCCTCGCGGATATCCGCCGCAAATATACCCAACCCCTGCAACTGTTTAACATGCTCCAGTTTGGATATGTCGGTCTCATTTTCAGCAAGGACTTTAAGGATGGCATTATCATCCTTATTCATTGCTAGTTCTTTTAATGCCGCCAGCAAATCCACCGGGTAGGTTCTGCGAAAGTTTGTTAAGACCCGGTAAAGCCAATTGGCCCCTTTGGGATCCTGTTTAAGTTTTTTTATTCTTGCTTTAATGTCATCGACTTGTTCAAGCACCGTATTGATCCGAATCTTTTGCTCCCTTATGCGCACCTGATCCTGGAACATCTTTTCCTGACTCTCAAAACTCACATCGAATAGCCTCTGTCCACACGTTTCACAGAGGTTGGTTTCTTTTTTGTCAGAGGTTGACACTAGAAACCCTCGCTTGTGCGATTTGAGACAATCACTCATGCCACAACATGCACTTTGATCTTCGAGAGAATAAACGGCAGTGATACCTACAAAACGATTTTTCTGGGTTTTGACTGGAGATTCGAAATAAGGACGATGGACAATGTCATCCCATGAATTAAGCATAATTTTTTCATCAATTTTAAAAACAGGCACGGATTTTCTTCACCTCTATACGTTAATTAAGAATAAGTTGTTCCAAAAGTGCATTCCTATACACATACAATGTTAAAACTAGGCATTATTTTACGAAATCTCATCATCTTTCAATAATTCGTGAGTCGATAACAGGATATACAGCTTATCTTTCTTTTGGCATGTAGCCTGAATAAAGGGGTTTCCCTGTACACTCATCACTGTAGTTTCCATTTCTGATGTTTTGTTAGTCATAATTTCATCGACGCTATCTACGAGCATTCCCAGCTTCTGGCCATCAAACTCCAGTAATACGATACGTGTTTGATCAGTAACCGCCACTTCCGGCAACCCCAGCATGGCCCGTATATCGTTCACGGTAATAACCTCACCCCGAAGATTAATGATTCCCAAAACAGTGGCTGGCGCACCGGGTACTGGCGATATTTCGGGGCACCGGAAAACTTCCTGCACATGCAACACCTCGATGCCGTAGGTTTCTTTGCCGAGAGTAAACGTCAGCCATTGCGTTTGTGGATCGTCAGCATCCATACCGCTGTGCCGATTTGTCATGAATCACCTCTCGCAGCAGTCGGTTTATCGACTCTTCTTCGTAACCGATGTTCTCTACAATCTTTCTCGCTCGTGTGGAGAAACGACGATAACCCCACAGTGATCGCCGTTTGGTCTCGGCCCACCCCTCACGCGGGTAGTAGAGCGGCAGGTTGACGTCGAAATAAGAGTTGCTGTCGGTATCTTTGAGCAGATCGGCATCGCCGTCCACCTCGTGGACCGTTACCCGACGACAAGCCTCGTCCATAATATTCGGTGCCACACCGCAGGCGGTTAAAATCGGGCGCAATAGCACCGTGTCGGGCCTGGGCTGCCTTGAAGGTATTCTTGAAGGCATTGTAGTCGTCGAAATCTGCGCGTTTCACTGTGGTTTCCTCGATTGCCCGGTCAATATCATGGGCCAAGGCCGCTAATTGCAAGGCCTCGCCAGCACCCGGTTGCAGATGTGAAAGCCATTTCAGGGTGTTGTCGGCGTGGCGGGAATCTTCAGGCTCTCGCGAGCCGGCAATCATCGCACGGTTTTTCTCCTTTGTGTAGTTACTGTAGTTGTTAAAGCTCGACTAGCGTATTTTGCTCAATGTAACATCACAGAGATATCCTGCCGAGCCACGCATAAGCAGCGTTAACGAGACCGCCTATCCGCATTTCAAATCGGATCTGACCGAAGAGGAGCTTCGGGATATTTACACCCCGACAACTATCCTGACACAGGGAGGAATGTGCTTTTGCCTAACATCACCGTTCGCAACGTTTATCCCGCCTGGCGTTACGGGTACTTCTTAAGTCCACTTAACATCTCGGGTATGTTGTCAAACTTCCTAAAGTTCCACTGCCTATCCTGAATTATGTTGCCGAACAAGTAAGGATGAACAACATCCAGAAACAAAATATGACCCGGTATGATCAAGCTGGCACCCGGCAACGATTACCGGTTCTGGTGCGTAAGCTGTTAGGCATTAAACCTTTTACTAAGGACGGTGAAAAACTCGTTGAGCAAACGGCAGAGTTGGCGATTACACGATGAACCTGGCTAGAAAAATTCGGCCTATGGATTACAAAACCACATTATGATAAATCGTATCAAAAGCTTGACTAGAACGTGGTGGATGTCGTCAGAATCCCGGCAAACCCTCATGTTAGTTTTAAGTGATAGATTTAATTATTTGATTTTATTGAATATTTTACCATAACCACCGCTAAGATGACGCTGGATATTTACGACGGCAAGAACTCGATGGGATAAGTCACGGTGACTTTTTTCACATTTTTTGCACCAAAATCAAACTGTTTCACTCGCGCTATAATCCGGGTTTCCAACTTGGCATCATTAAGCTCACTGGAGGTAATGCGAACATTCTCAACCCTTCCCGATGGCAGTATGGTAATTTCCAGGACAATTTTCCCCTTGATGCCGGGGTTACTGCGTCGTGCCCGCCGATAGAGCGCATGTAATTTGCTCTTGTTCTTATCCACAATGTAGGCAATGTCTTCTTCTGACCGATAGTTTCCGGTTCTCGGTTTTTTGCCCTTTTCCCCTGTGGCACCCTTCGCATCCGATTTTTTGGGTTTTCCGGAAGTACTACTGGCGCGCGCAGTGAGTAGCTCACGTGCCATGGCACGTTGATCGGCGTCAAGTGTCGTTGTGCCGCCCGTTTGTGATAAATGCTTGTCCGCATTAACTCCACCACTCCCCTTAGTATTACCCGCACTGAGTATGTCGGTATTGACGGTGGCAATGGTAGTGGTGCCCGATGATGCTTTAATGGCATTACCCACCATGGAATCTATGCTGGAGGTGTCCATTAAGTCTGACAACTCTTCACTCAGCGCCAGTAATCCGCTTTCTGCGGCTTTTTTACGAGATTTTTGTTGTTTCTTAGTTAAGACCATTTCTTTTTTAGGTTTTTGGCGCTTAACTTTTGGTTTGGCTTTGGGCTTTGGCTTGGGTTTAGGTTTTGCCTTTGGTTTTGCCTTTGGTTTTTTTGTGATTTTTGGCTTGGGTTTGTCGAGGATAAACTTTGCAATTCTATCGAGCACAACCACTTTTACCCGCTGGTCGTCCTTGGGGATGTCAAGGGTATTGGAATAAATGCCGAACCCCACAAATAAAACAAAGACAAAGAGCGTAAAGGCAATAAATGGCTTGTCACGTTTATTTTTGGGCTGCCATGAGAGCGCAAGGGATTCATACGTGACGGCACTCATCACGCTTAGCCCTTTGCCTTTTGGAATGCTGCAAATGCGATGGTGGTGTAATTAGCTTGTTGGCAGGTGGCGAGCACTTTTCGCAATAATTGATAGGGAATATTTTCATCGCCCATTATTGTGATCGCCCGGCCTGTCGTGGCCGCCGTTTTACTGAGTTGAGTATTTGATGCCTGAAATATGAGTTCTTCTTTAAGGCTTGCGATAATGGGCTTGTTATTTTTCAACAGCGTGGCGATTTCAGCGACTTTCTTTCCCTGCACTAATATATCGGTTCTGGTAATCACGATTACCAGGGTTTCTTCGGGCACTTTATTGGCGACAGAGGTTGGCAAGGTGATGTCTTTGGTATTGGGCAGTTGTTGGGCGCCTGAGCTCACTAAAAGGAAAAAAACCAATATGGTGAAAATGTCCATTAATGAAACAAGGTTCAAACCACTGCGGCTATGCAGGCTTTTAAAGTGCTCCATGCGTTGCGAGCGACTGGAAAGTTTGGAACTATTCATCATTAGCTTCCCCGACACCGCTGGGATCTTTGCGGAGACTTTTTGCCGCTGCATTTTCAGCATCACCATCAGCATCACCATCAGCATCAGCATCACCAATGGATATATTGGGGAACAACTCGATGGTCTCAACGCTTAACACTGAAACAACATCTGCGGTACGCACGCGGTCCATGACCTGAATAAGCGTTTTATAATTAATGCTGGGTTCTAAAAGCAACGTAATATTTTTTTCATTGGGAAAGCGGGTTTTAATCTCAACGAGCAGGTCAGTAAATAAATCCCAGCGAGTCTCCCCTTGTTGACGAGGAAAGACTTTGATGACGCCGAGATTGGCATCCTGAATATCAAAACTGTTTTCCCGCAACACCAGTTCCAGTTGTAGCTGGATTTTATCGGGTGAGTTTGCTTTGTCATCTAACGCTGGCAAATTTAACTCGAGCACGGTCATGCGAGAAAATACGGCCGTAATCAACAAAAAAGGAACCAATATCACCATTAAATTCATAAAGGCGGTGATGTTGAGTTCTTCTGCCTCATGAATTCGTTTTAGCGATGATTTTTTCATTATCGGACGGTCTTCAAGGCTGGTTTCTGAGCCATGTTCCTATGGTTGAAAATGGGTTGAGAGCGGGTTGAGAGTTGATTGTGAGTTGGCGACAAAAGGGGGTACCTAGTCACGCACCATCAAATTGATCGATTTAACGGCGGCTTTTTCAAGATTGTCCACCAATCGAGCGGTCTTGGTGACCAAGTAAGAATGCGCAAGCAGTAAAGGGATTGCCGCCATAAGACCAAAAGCCGTGGTGTTCATAGCGACGGAGATACTCGCCGAGAGTAAGTCAGCTTTTTCAGCGGGATCAGCTTGTGCGACCGCGGTAAATGCCTGTATTAATCCTACAATTGTCCCCAACAAACCTAATAAGGTTGCCACGTTGGCGAAGGTTGCCAGGTAATGCGTGCGCTGCACCAGGTCTGGCATTGCATCCATCATTCCCTCTTCCATTGCGGCCTCGATGATTTCACGACGTTTGTTTTCACTGTGTCGTGAAAAGCCGTAATTTAGCACCATAGTAATCGGGGTTTTGACAGATTCAGTCAGTTTAATGGCACGTTCAAAATCCAACGCCTTGAGCATCGGTATTAATTGCGACCATACTTTATTGGTTGCCCTATTCACTTTGCTAAGATAAAAAAACCGCTCCAAAGTAATGGCAAAGCCGATAGCAAACACCCCTAATATGGGATACATGAATGGCCCACCAGCCTGGAATAATTTAACAATTTCCATCGAAATACCCTCTTAACCTTGTTTGTCACTTACTACTGGTACACCAGAAAATAATTCCCTGCATTCAGAAGATGCCGTCAATACATCCCTGTGGCTGACGCCTCTGAATACAGGGTATCGTTTTCAACGGGTGCATAGTATGTCACTAATTATGAAACGAGTTGTATCGCTCAGTTGCGTAATGTCGTTGTGCTCAACAGTAGGTGTAACATGAACAGGCAACATATTTTGCCTGATTGTGTACAATTTACCCGCGTGTTGCAATTTCATCAGCATTACTTCTGCTAGTCTTTTTGACGAATTTATCAGTAAGCTCTTTATTTTGTGCTGCGCGGGATCACTAAATACCTTCTATTTTCTTTTTAATAACATCGAAGACTTTACTGAACGCTCCCGACATTGATTCAGTTGCATCCGGCGAGGGGTGCTTGATATTCTCGCTTTCGGGCTCATTACTATCCTGGTTGTTGAAAGAGAGATCAATGGCGTCTAATATTATCTTACGTTTCATACGGTAATCGACATATTCCAGTCTTTGATGAGAATAGTCATCGGATAATTCTCTTAATGCTATTGAATAGGCTGAAATTTTCATTTTTGTTTCCCTACCGTTTTCTGAACAACATCGAGAACAACATCGAGAACAATATCGAGAACAACATCCCTAACAACCCGGAAGCCGGTAAATTGATCGGCAGTTCCACTATGGCTTGCAATAGTGTCTGCCGTGCAGTTTTCCATTAAAGCATTATATGATCCGCCAAGAACAACCAATGTGCGTCCAGTATCATAGGCAAACTCACGCGCATTTCCGGCATAATTTACCAGCCCCCAGGTGTTTTGTTTTCCGGTAGCGGTTTTAACAAGTTCACTACCCTTTTCAATGCCGCGTGTGCTTAATTGGCAATTACGGTTTGGGTCGAGCGCGTATGTTTTTGATTTTGCAGCATAGAGCCATTCTTTTTTTGTCGGCAGGCGATACTTCTTTTTCGTCTGTTTACTTAACCATTTCAAATATTTTGAAACCGTTGAGGCATCCATATTGGTTGCTGGAAAATCATTGCCTTTATGATTATCTGCATTACAAGATGATGTTGAAAGACAAAACTCATACATTTCCGCCAATGATGTTTCGTATTTGGCAATAGAGAATGCCTTGATTCTTGAGGTGCCAGGAATAACCACCAAGGCCGGCCCTACTCCGCCCCTTTTAAGATTATCGCGGCATATGGCCCGATCTCCACGTGCGCCGAGCCCCGCGATGGAAAGGTCGCAGGCATCCCTTTCTTTGATGACAACGGCCAATATAGCGGGATTATCTTTAAATATATGCAAGGCATAGCGTTTAGAATCAACAGCGTGTTCCGGGTAGCGTTTACCAATGACCGAAATACACTGAGCCAGTTCTGTGGATAATCGATTTTCCAAGGCGGCATAACGGTCAAAATCCAGGGATCGTAACTTAGTAATGGCAATATTGAAATCACGCATATTAAGTTTGGATGAGCATTTCAGTTGCATGTTTACATTTGACAAAGCAACATTGAACAAACTTGTCGTTTTCTTTTTTTCAGCAATAACAGTGGCCTTTTTACTGGCGGTACGTCGCTTCTTTTCAAGAGAACGTTTTGTTCTATCGGCTTTTTTCCGGGCCTGAAGTGATGATTGTTCAATGGCTGCATTGAAGGCATCTTTTACGGTGAGCTTTTCATTGTTTAGAAAGGTAAAATCTTCCGTGTAACGATAGGCATTGTCAATAATGGCCAGTGTCTGGTTATACTTCCTCTTTTCTTTCAGTGTCTTTATTTGGATAAGATACAATTGATAAATTGATTCTTTATTCGACAAATACCACGAGTCCGGTTTTTCGGAGAGTAATGCCAATAACCCCTGTGTTTCATTCCATAACCCATCTTCCCATTCGGTGGTGAAGCTGGGTTTGGTGAGCATTTTTACGATCTTCTCTTTGAACAGATTGTAGCGAATAGTAAATTCCAGTTCATGACGAATTTCAGATTCTGAAATTTGGGGCGCGGCCATAGATACAATGTTGAGTTGAGTATAACCATAGTATGCAGCGGCAGATACCACCAGCAATGATGTCAATAATATAAACTTAGATTTTTTCTTGAAGGTTAATTGCCGGTAGAATTCGTCAACGGACTCAATACGATCGTCTCGTTTAAAGGCCAGTGCAAGCGCTATCGCCTTCCATTGTGTTTTACTGATTTCTTTGATGCGTTTTGGTTTGAGTTTTTTGTTGTAAGCCTCATCCGCAGGCAAACGATTGAAAGGATGGTCGCCGCTAAACAGTTCATAGGCGACGCAGCCTAGAGCGTATATATCATCCCGAGTATCGGGTGTTTTTCCCTGTAACATTTCAAGGCTGGCATAAGCCGGCGTTAATGCGCCTAAGCCGCCCGCATCAAAAACCGTTTGATCTTGTTCTTTTCCTGAGTGCCGATCAAAATTGGCAACGGCGCGGGCAATACCAAAATCAAAGATTTTAGCCATGCCCTCTTTGGTAACAAAAACATTACCGGGTTTGAAATCAGAATGTACAATTTTTTCCATGTGCGCATGGGCCAATGCCGAGCACATACCTGACAAAATATGCCATGCATCATCTAAAGGTAGACCGGTTGCCTGATATTGTTTTATGAGTTTGTCGAGGGGTTTTCCATCCATGTATTCCATGGTCATAAACACGACGTCACCATCACGGTCGAAGTCGTACACTTTTACCGTGTTTGGATGGGCAATACGTTGTGCTTTGCGCGATTCACGTTGCAAGGCAATAAAAGCTTCAGGATGCGTTTTAAACTCCTCGCTCAATACCTTGATGGCGACATAAGGATCTTTATCTTGAGCTTCAACTTTTAAGCGGTCTTTCGCTTTGTAAACAACCCCCATGCCGCCTATGCCTAAAATAGACTCGAGTAAAAAACGATGTTTCAGTATTTTAGTCTGTGTTCCTGCGGGTGTTTCAGTTTTTGCGGCTGCTGATGGAGAAGTTTTAGTCCCTGTATTGTGCGTCAGTTTATCGCCGGATTGTTTTATTCGAGTATTGGAAGAATCGTTAAATCGGTTGGAAATATCTTGTTCTTGTATAAGGCGTTCTTGTATAAGGTGTTCCTGTTTAGGTTGCCCCTGTAGAGATTGTTCTTGTATAGATTGTTCCTGTATAGACTGTCCCTGCTTAGAAGGTTTAAAACGTGTTTGATCGCTTTTAACGTTTGATAGACGAGTTTCAGTGCTATTTCCATCACAAGACTGTACGTTATTGTCTGAAATCCGACGGGCAGAGTCTTTGCTGACAGGGTTTCTTATTGGTGTTCGATTTTCAGAATGCGCTTGCCCAGATGACTTTGAATCCGTTGATTCAGTTTTACTTGAATCAACCGCATTAACATTTTCACGCGTTACACGGGCTAATATTCTAGTTTTATCCGATAGGGTATGCGTTTCCGTCGGTAATGGTAAACCCGATGTCTGAGTCTTGTTACGCGAAAATTTTGCTTCGCGGGTTGCAGAACTGGAGTCTGTTGCCGGTAAGCCACTATTTCCTTTTTTATCAGGTTCGTCGTTTGAGGTCATTGTGGGAGTCGGTGTTTATAATACGGTTACAGATACAAGTGTTTTAATAGTATTCATGCTAAATAAGTGTGGGGTAGGTCTCGTGATTAATGGTCATCATTGTTCCGGGAACCCCTGACGACAACCACGGAAACATTGTCTGCGGCATTATTATCAAGCGAAACATTGATAAGACGACTGACTGCTGTATCGACAACCTCTTCGTGTAAACAGTGTGCTATGTTTTCGTCATCAACGGCGTTATAGAGGCCATCGGTACAGAGCATATAAGTGTCCCCAGCCTTTACATCAAAAACATCAATATCAACAAATAAATGCTCAGATGTTCCCACTGCGCGGGTGATGACATTTGCATCGGGATGGTTGTGTGCTTCTTCAGGAGATATAGAACCTTGTTTGACGAGTTCAGTAACATGGCTATGGTCATCCGACAATTGAACCAGTGTATTGTCGCGACATCGATAAAGCCGTGAATCACCTGCCCACATACATACCCCTACTTGGCCCCTGATTAACAGTATAGCCACGGTACTGCCGACGATTCGGCCGTCCAGCATTATTTCAGAATATTCAAGCAGCCGCGCATTAACATCATGAAGGGTATCTTCAATAACGCGGGTGAAACTGTCCAGATGCATTCTGGCATCAATTTGATCTAATGCATCCACAATCATACTGCTGGCAACATTACCTGCCTCGTGTCCGCCCATGCCGTCGGCGACCGCCCATAAGTTGATCTCGGGTTTGGAAAAAATGGCATCTTCATTCACCTTCCGCACCATACCGACATCGGTTTGTGCGGCGCTATACCATTGCACGGGTCTTCTTATTGTGGTGTCAGTCATTTAAAAATCCACTCATTTTGCCGAGTACGTTTGCGGCCAACCCCAATGGGCCCAGTCTCCGTCGAGCATCGCGGGTAATCGGTTCGCGGGTGGTAAATTTTTACAGTTTATTGAACACGGATTCACTTTTTCAGATCCCTGGGTTGTCCAGACACTATAACTGCCCAGGCTATCAGCCAACATTAAATCCAGAAAACAGGCATAAATAGACGTCGGCATGGACTCATCAAAGTTCATATTGAGATGTTGGGCTGCACCATCAAATTTTTGCCCGGTCTTTCGGTAACTTAAGGTAAAGTCCAGGGGGATTTCATTGATTTTTTCAACGAGTTCATCAACCGTAAAAAGTTCTTCTAATGCTTGTAAAGCCAATGCTTCTATTCGCTCAAACCAATGTGAATAGAGAGAGATAAACTCCAGTGGATTCAAGTCCGGTTCAAGCGGCATTACCACGGAAAAAGGGAAATACCGCCCAACATGATCAACACTGGGCAGCATAATTCCTGCCCAGTGTTTTTCGTCAATAACACCCGCTGAAAGTACGAATCGCCAAATTGGACTGGTTAAATAGGTATTTAACCAGTCCTCGCCCATTTGTTCTTTTGAGCTGGAGATGTACAGCTGAAACCATTCATCCCACTGTTTAATAAATGCAGCGGGTAAATTTCGATGAATGAAATCCCCATGCATGGGTAATTTTCCATAAATTCCGGCAAATTGATTGTTACCCATTTAAATTTTCCCTGGCAGTCTAAATGAACGGAACAAATTATTTTTAAACGGGTTATCAACACTTTTTGTTTTTATCTGATAGGTGATTTCATGCTTTCCGGGCTTTTCTGATGTTGACAATTCAGATGACGTTGTTCTCGGTTCCGTGATGTTATAGGTGATTAAATAAACATTTGATTTTTTGGTGGGTGAAATTTTTGACTGTTTTAATAACTTAAACCAGGCCCAGGGGCCTTCGTAGGTTTTTGAATATTGTTTGTCGTCCAGATCTTCAAAAATAATGCGTACCCGGTTTTGTTCGTCGCTGCCAACCCACTTCACTGATTTCCAAAACTTGGGGCCATGGCTATAACTAATCACGCCTTCTCCCACTTCAAGGTCAAAGCGAACATCGTTTTTGCTCATAACATGTGGCTTCAACTGGAAATTTAAGCTCGGCGTTTCCGCGTCATTACGAAAATAAATCCGTTGAATATCCAGTGCCGTTTTTACCTGCCTGATGGCCTTTCGTGATAAACCAAGGCTGTACTTGTCAATCGTCCGGTTTTTCCAACCCTTGCGAGTGCTAATGAAGGGTTTTATGTATTCCAGATGAAAGACATCCATTGTGCCGCCAGGTTTGAAGAAATCGACAAAATCCAGCAGTGCGAGTTCTTCTCGGGACGATTCATCCAGCGGGTAACGGCCTGATATTGCCTGTTTATAAGGGCGGTAAATGGTAGATTCCCATTCGGAATTAACATACTGATGGGCTGACTGAAGTATCACGCGCCAGCTTTCATCAGCCAGTGTGGTTAACCAGCGTTTAACCGGTTTAGGCATATTTTTAGCGTACGAACGTAATGCGGACGCTGGATTACCCGTTCCGCTTTGGTAACGAAGTTTAGCAACGTCAAAAGATTTTTTTGCCGGGTCAGGAGACAGCGTTATTTCATTAACAAATATCTGTAGTTGCGTTATTTTTTCTAGGATCGCACCTATTGGTGCTGCTTTTTTAGAGGATTCACGGAGTAAGTTGTTGATGCTCCTGAATTCACGATCAATCCGTGTCCAACTGACTTTGGAGGCTGCCAGACTGCTTAATTTTCCGGCCACGCCCTCTTGATTGTCCTCAGCCAGGTTTGCCGCTAACTGAATAGAAAGCTGGGTGTTATTGGAGCCCACCTCAAGGATCGATTGAAGTGGTGAATAGACAGGGTCGGTAAAAGTAGTCAACACATCATTGGCGTGTCTCAGGTTTTTAAACGGGCTTACCTTTAATACTTCGTATATTTTTGTCCAATAGACACTGTATTCAGACAGGTAATGGCTTTTAACTTTTTTACTGATATCGTCAAGGTCATCGCTTGAGTATTTAGCCGTGCTTTTTTCTCCGTCTTTAGTGCCGTATAACAACCATTTTTCATCAACAATACTGGCGATAACATCGGAGTCTTTCGATAAATCCAGGTCGTCATAACCTTGTTTTGTAAACAACACCGGTAAAGACAGGCTGTCTTTTACTTCTGTGCTGGCAATATAACTTTCACGTACTGATTCACCAAGCTCATTCAATAAATCGATTTCTTGTGTATAAGTCGGGTTGACACGAATACGTTCATAAATACGCTGTGAGATGGGAACCCGAAGCAAAATGGCTCTGCTTGAGGAAAGGGTATACTTGTTGAGTTGTTGTGGTTCCAACTCTAGGCTTAGCAGGCTTTCAAGATGATTTAACAACTGCGCCTTAGCGGTCATTTCTCCTTTTAATTCTCTTTTCCAGGTTTCAGTAAACCATTCGGTTACAAGCTGCTTATCCATATATTCCAGCTGCTTAAACATGACATAAGTTCTAAAGGTGCTGTATAGATCCCCGCCTCGGTTTCCCCGCTTTAAATAGATTTCCAGTTGTTTTAACAGTTTGGGTAAGAATAATTTTTTGAGTTGAGTCTCATAGGCTTCATTGGCTGCATCATCTACGTTGCTATCATACATGCCTAGAGCGCTTAACCATGGGTGTTGCTCTTGGTCATAAACGGCACTGGCCTTATGCAAAGCATTTAATGCAGGTAACGTGTTGTAGACATCACTTGATCGGACGTTATGTTTTTTGAGTTCTGCTGAAAAATCGTCGACATAGGAGGCGACTTCCTGCATATACATTTCATTCCGGGTAAAGCTTCCCGCCCAGCTAAGGGACATGACGGCGGCAATACCCGTCATACCGACATACGCTGCTCTTTTAGACCAGGTAATTATATTTTCATAGCGCCGGTTTGAACCGACCAATTCAGATTCGGGAAAAATCACTTCTCGAAACAAATGACTTAAAAAATAACTTTTTCCCTGGCGGAAGGCCGGAGCCATAACTTCCCGGTTAAAGCCAAAATTTGATGATACTGACGACATTAGTCGGTCGATAGGGGTTCCATCCTGAGTGCCACTGGTAAAATAGATACCCCGCAAATAAGGCTGGAAATTGGATCGATTTTTGATGAATGTTTGTTGTGTAAATTGTTCAACAATCACTTTAAGGCTTTCCATTTGCTGTGGAAACCCCTGAATGGCGGCCCGGCGTTTTGGGTCACTTTCCTGATGAACTCTCGGCAAGACTCTTTCATACAAACGCTTAATAATGTGTTTATATTCTTGATCTAAAAATTCAAAATCAGGTGTTTGTGAGTTTTTCGGTGCATTAGGAAGCGAGATACCCCACACTTGTTCACGCCCTTCTTTGCCCATATCATCAAAAAATTCCGTGAAACCAGCTATCAGGTCACATTTGGTGAACATTAAATAAACGGGAAATCTAATCTCAAGTTTATCCATCAACTCATCAAGGCGTGAACGTATCGTATTGGCGTGTGTGGTCCTTTCTTCTTCGGTTTGCGTTAACAGGTCTTGTAAGCTAATGGCAATAATAGCGCCGTTGATGGGCCTTCTTCGCCGATGTTTTTTAAGCAGTGATAAAAACCCTTCCCAGGCAGCACTATCAATCACTTTATGACTGTCCTGGGTCGTGTATCTTCCAGCGGTATCGATGAGCACCGCCTCATTGGTAAACCACCAGTCACAATTCCGTGTGCCGCCTACGCCATGCAATGCCCCTTTGCCAAATTGATCTGCAAGGGGAAATTCCAGGCTGGAATTGATTAAGGCGGTTGTTTTACCCGATCCAGGGGGGCCGATGATGATATACCACGGTAGTTCATAAAGTACTCTAACTTTACCGCCACCCTTTATTTTGGATTTTTTGAGGGTGGCTAATGCGTGAGCGAAACGCTCACCTATTTGTTGCATTTCCTCCGATGTTTGATCCGTAATAATGTTATTTGCAGTTTCTTCCGGTGCATCCTGAATGGCATTGACAAGTGCTTCGTTGTTTTTATTGTCTTGATGCCTGACCCGTAAATTATTGGCACCCCATAAAACAATCATCACTATAATGGTGAGCAGTCTAGCGGTTTCTCCTGCTAGTGGGGAATAATTATTCTCGCCAAACTTAAACTCAGGGCCAACAAACCAGGTGAGCGCCGATAAAACAATAAGCCCTATCACCGAGATAACAATTTTATTTTTGAAAAAATTAATGACGGATTTCATGTGTATACTCAGGTTTACTTGACGCTATTACTTTTTTTTGTAAAGTCGTTATTGGATATTTCGGTGAGTTGATTGGCGACCTCGGCTGTTGACTCATGCATCCAAACCCGCAATCCCGAATAACTCAACACCATTATTCCGCTAACTACGACGGCAATTACCCACAATGGTACAAAATGGGTGAGTGTATTTCGACCTTTACCCAAGCCTTGCCAGCTCGGCGATAGAGTCCGCTCATATTCACCTCGAACATTTCGGGTTATATGAAAAATATCATCACGAATTTGCGCCAATAACTCTCTGCCGTTATGCACAAAACGATATTTCCCTTCATAGCCCAAGCTAAGGAAGATATACATAAGTTCAAGAATATCGATATTTTCGGCGGGTGAGCTTTTCATTCGGTCCAATATTAAGTAAAACTTCTCACCGCCTTCTGTTTCGTTATGAAACACACTCAATAATGTTCTTTGCGTCCAAGCGCTTTCTGTTCCCCAGGGGGTGTGTAATACCGCTTCATCAAGCACCGTACATAATATATAGCGTGCAGCGAGTATGATTTCAGGTGAAACGCCCTCTTCTTTTGCATTTTCCTCGAACGATTTAATTTCAGTGACGAGTTGTTGATGCAAGCCACCTACGTTTGCATGGCTGACGGTTTCCCGGGTTTTAGAGAATACGGCGATCAGTATGGTGGCAAAATTAACCAGGGGATTTATACTATATTGTGCCTTGATAGACCCAACATCTAATCGAGTAATATGATGGGTGTTATTGCCGACATTGAAACTCGCTTTAGGCTCAGGATTATTTCCGCTCAATAATTCTCTATTGGGCGGTGGAGTCACGGGCGTGTTTGGGACTTCTGTTTGACTGCTTGGCGCTCTTCCGCCCGGCATTGGTCGCACGACAGTGCCATCGCCTTTGTTGACGGGTTGTCTAAAAACGGTTTTGTCTGAGTTATCCGAAGACATTATTCACTCCTGACTGATTCCAGGTTATGCGGCTACGCATTATTGCCGGATTGCCCATAGTTCAATTTCCAATCCTGGGAAATCACCACCCACATGTAAGGCAAGACCGCCTGACTGAGAAAGTTCTTTCCAAAACGTATTGTTGCGTTCCAGTTCAAAATAGCTGTATCCCGAATGATAGGGAATTTGACGGGGTGCAACCGCCAGTGGCTTTAAGGGTATTCCCGTCATTGCGGCATTGACGAGCTGTCGAATACGATCGACTGGCCCTACTTTTACCTGGGCAGGAAAAAGTGTTCTGATTTTATTTTCAGGTAAATCTGCTCGCACCGCTAATACAATCATTCCATCTTCTATTAATGAGCGATCAGTAATTTGTGCCACTCTAATACCAAATTTCTTTTCGACCAGGGAAAGCGCGGTTGCCGCCTGTTCAAAGACCATGCTGAGGCATTGTCTAAGCGTGTTCATTACCGGTGCGAATGATGTTTGCAGGTCATCGTGCATATAAGATGGAAATGATGGAGGACGTTTATTTTTGACAACGAATGTTGATAACTCACCAACCATTTGAAGGACTTCGGAATAGAGCGCAACGGGATGCAAGCCTTGCATTTTGGATAGGTGAGTCGTCAATGGTTCAAGTCTGTTAACCAATTGCAGTAACATATAATCTGCAATTTCTGCCGTCCCTCCACGCTGTATGTCTGCCAGACGACCGGCAATGGATTCTCCGCGATGATGCAGTAGCCCCGTCAACTCGGAGAGAAAACCGGACAGTTTTAAGGAGGCACGACAATCGAAGCATGTCGGGATATATTGATCATCCAGCAATGTATTTTTGTCTTCCCTGATTTCCGATATTCGAAAGATGCCAATACCCGAGTATCCACTCATATCATCAGACGCTAATAATAAGCGCATCCTGAGCTTACCGACAGAGAGGTCGACATTTTCGCCACTCTCTATGGAAATGTCTCGTACACTTTGCGTGACCGAGTAATGCCGTGCCAGTCCCTGGGCATCATCTTTGCCAAGAACATCCACTGCACCTGGACGCTTTACCGGTAGTGCGAGGTAAACTATTTGATCCTGAGTATTTTCGGGTATTTCCAATACTGGCGGGGGATCATTAAGGTCTGGTAAGCTAAAAGGCGTACCATCTGGAAACACCCCTTTTGCGCTGATTAAGGATATTTTTCCTAATTTAAGTAACTCCAAATCAATTTCGACGTGGTGCAGACCCCAACCGTAGGCGCCGTAAGCAGAACTTTTGCCATTAATGTATCGTTCGATATATCTTTCTTGTTGTTGGAAATGGTGAGGGTTAAGAAACATCCCTTCTGACCAAATGACTCGATTATCTAATGACATAAAATCCTGCCTGAGTTTTATTGTTTTACGCTAAAAAAGTTTTACGCTGAAAAACAGTGGGGTTTGTTCATGTAAGAAGAAAATTAATCATTTGATTAATTTTCTTCTTCGCTACCAGATTCTTCAAAGACTGGCGTTTCTTTTTGTACCAAAATTAATTTATTCATCGATATTTTCACGTCAGCAGTAGAACTAAAGACGTTCGTTTGGGCGATAGGAATTATCAGTTTGAAGTCGGCGTCTTTATATTTTAAAAATTCAGCATAAATCCCCACAAACTTTGTTTCCGGGTCTAAAACAAAACGGGTTTCGTGATTTTCTCCGGGTTTAATGCGTTTCAGTTTTTTCCGGGACACTAATTCACTGCCCAAAATTTCGGTGTCTTTTTCATAGATGTCGATAAAGTTCGCTTTGTTAAAAGCGGTCGGTGCTTTCAATTGGTACATCCGCAGTATTAAGGGTGAGGGGGTTTGGTTGTCATCCGGGTTGATATCGGTTTCGACCAAAAAATTAATCTTAAGGTCGGAGTCAAGATTTAACATTCCTCCCACTTTGGTATTCATGGTGGTACATGCGGCGCTCAAAATCAGCGTGATTAAAGCCATTAATAAAATCATTGTAGATTTAATGAGATGAGGTAAAGACATGGAAATCCTTCTGTAATTCGCGTTAAATGTAGATGCTGTTATTGAGATACGGTTATAAAGTTAAGCTAGCGTCGAAGCAACAATGATTATTTCGTCGATTTTCGTGAAATCACCAGGCGTTGCATCTGTTCTTCATAGGCTTGGACAAAGTCGTACCCAAACAGGTGTTGAAAGGAGTCATCCACATTTTCTGCCAACTCCGCGTGATATTCTTTATACGAATCCCAATGTTTCCGGTTTTTGCCGATTTTTATCAAACGGGAAGACTGGTATTTTTCAAATCTTTTTTCGAGTGTTTCCGGATCAAACCGTTCCAGCATTCCTCGGAATGCAGCCTGCATCCCAGCAAGCACAGCGATTTGATGTTCTGCAATGCCTTGAAACCCTTCACGAACGGCCTCAATGGGTTCTTTATAGGCGTTATTATCTTTAATAAACATGTTTTCCATTGCATCATCAATGTTGGCCGAAAATTTTAATGGGTTATTCTCTACGGGTTGTATAGTGGTGACATTTATTCTGAATTCTTCTTTGATTTTCTTTCTAAAGCTCAGAACACGCATCATCCCTTCTAGGGTTTCTCGTACAAAATAGCCAACCGTCGCACTTATTTCTTTGGTTTTTTCCTTGCTCAGGTTTTTGTCCATAAAACCGAGTGCTTCCATTAACGTTTTGTCTGTTTGATTAAGTTCACGATGCGATATTGTTTCGGCTTTACTGGTTACTGTGCTTGCATTACTTACCGTGCTCGCACTGTTTTTCACTAAATTATGTTTTTTAATGTATTGTTTGAGTTTAATAACCTGAGTAGACAGTTTTTTATTTTCTTCTTGTAAAGAAAGGCATTCATTTTCTAATGTGGTTAATGCCTCTGTATAGATATTTTGACTATCAGAAGTTTCGTCTAATGATTCAACTTTGGCAGTCTGTGGCATTACTGGTGACGGACGCTTTTCATTCTGGTTATCTTCATTCCAGTCATCTGGAATCATACTTGATTCCATATTGGCCGCAGGCCAGCTGATGGCATCGTCAATAGTTCCACCGTGGCCAGCCATGCTATTGCTGGCAAACGGATCTTCATGAACCGGGGGACTGTGTCTGGAGTCTGCTTGATCAAAGGCGGCTAACGGATCCGTTTCAGCGGCATCAAAGCCAGACATTGCATCAGCGATAGGGACAAAATTATTGCTGCCTGCGCCGAACGGATCATTCTGTAGGGAAACCTGACTACCCGCTCCACTGTTTGCTCCACTGTCAGCCCCACTAAGCTCGGATGCACTCATCGTTGAAAATGGGCCACGATCACTAGCGTGGCTAGAAAAGCCATTCTGCGCCGGAGCGGCTCCGCTCAAGTTGACAATAAACTCATAGTCACTAATCCCAAAATGGTCACCCTCAGAGAGTGCAACCGTATTACCACTGCCGAGTGGTTCGGCGGCCTCATTGATAAAAGTGCCATTGGTACTTAAATCAGTCAGCATGTATTGGCCATTGTCAAAGCTGATCTGGGCGTGGACCGACGACATGTATTTATCCGGATCATCAAGCACCCAGGTATTATCAGGGCCACGCCCCAACGTCCCCCCATTCTCTGAAAATGTGAGTTGAGATTGACTATTTTTCACATGTTGAGGTGATTTTAAAATAGTAATGGCAAGTGGCATATACAAAAAACCTTAATATTGAAACGACGTCACTGAGCGTACTCATCCACGCCTAATGGCTCAATATACCTGATTGCACACCGGTATTATTCATTTTAAGCCGTAAATGCGTTGAAAGTGGTCATACTGCACAAAACGCTACAAAAATGTAGGATGATTCTGATTAAATAACGCGCAGCACTGTTTTAATCAGTAGAATTAACAAATGCTTAGCACCGCCACACTTAGTACCGCCACATTGTAGATGAAGGAGATTATAAGGATGTAGAAGGGCTTTCTCCACAGGTTTTGCGGACTCTCACACCATTTCCGTGAGTTTCGGAGTCTGTGCCAGCCCTAGTGCCAGACATTGTGCTAAACATTGTGCCAAACAGAGTACCGGCCCATGCGCCTGACTTCATTTGATGATTTAGTGTGTTTTTTGCCTTTTAAACCAATAAAAGACAAATAATCCGCATTAAATTATGTTTTATTGCCGTAATATCAACAAATACACACGGTTTTGCGCTTCAAAACTTTACTTAAACTCTGTGATACCCTATAGATAGCAGTAGAAAATGGGGTTAAGTGGTTAAATTTTCTCAACATAACGGGAATATTTCACAGAAATTGATACTAAAAACAGGTAAATTTGTTGTTTGTTTCACTACTCAACTTATACCTTAACGACCGTGTAACACCCCTATAACCCATGATCACACCTCAATTTAAATGATGCAATTGAATGTTTCGTAACCATTCCCGAAAGTTCTTTGGTGTACAAGCTCCCCAATATGCGGAGTTGCAGGAGAAGTACGAATGTCGTCACCCATTTTAATCGACATCAACACATTACTTGAACCGATATCAGAAGATAGCCCGGTGGGTGTTGATCTCAGGGAAAATCCCTCAGCTTCTTCACTCTACGCAGAGATCAAAGACGCGCGCAATTCAGCCAGGGCCGCTGAACGTAATAGTATGTTTGATGGCGGTAGCAGTGAGGCCCAGGAAAACTGGAGCAAAATATTAACCTTGGCACCGACCATTTTAGCGTCAGAATCCAAAGACCTCGAAATTGCGTGCTGGTATACCGAGGCATTAATCAGAAAATCTGGATATGCGGGCTTGCGGAATGGCTTCGCGCTTATTCGGCAATTGATCAAGCACTATTGGCACGACGGTTTATTCCCCGCCCCCGATGAAGATGGCATTGAAACGCGCGTAGCCTCTATTTCCGGGCTCAATGGTGAAGGATCAGAAGGCGTGTTGTTGGCTCCCATTCGCAGTACTCATATTACTGACGATATTCACCCAGGCCCATTCAGTCTTTGGCAATACAAACAAGCCATTGACATTACAAGGATTTCAGATAATAACAGCCGTTCTGAGCAGACGTCAAAAGTCGGCTTTAGTATGGAGGATATTGAAAATGTCGTTGAACAGTCTTCTTCAGAATACTTTGTTGCCTTACAAAGCGACATTAACGCATGCCTGACTGAATACCGGGCCATTAGTACGTTGTTACTCGAACACTGTGGAAGCCTTGACGCCCCTGCAACCAGTAAAATCATTGAGCTTCTCGAGGAATCACTGGGTGCAATAAACCATATTGCGAAGCACAAGTTCCCTGTGGCCCCTGAACCCCAGGAACCACCGAATGATTCTGAAATAACCGAACTAACGACAGATACCGTAGCGCCAAAAACAGGGCTAAACGGTGCCCCGACCTCTCGCCAGGATGCTTTCAGGCAATTGGCGAGCCTATCTGAATACTTCCGAAAAACGGAACCCCACTCGCCGATTTCATATGTGCTTGATAAAGCGGTAAAATGGGGAGATATGAATCTCGATGAGCTGATGAACGAGTTAATTCCCGACTCGTCTTCTCGCACAACCTATAGCTCATTAACGGGTGTCAAAACAAACGACGACTGACATCATAAGCATTAAAATACATACAGATCAAACAGTTAAAAATCAATTGATAGGAAGATGGAGGATTTCACAATGGCCGATAGCATACATGACAAATTAAAACGGGTACGCAAACCTCGTGTACACATTACCTACGACGTAGAAACTAATGGCGCTGTTAGCGAAAAAGAATTGCCATTTGTGATGGGTGTCATGGGCGATTACTCCGGTGATAACACGGAAAACAAGAAATCACTCAAGGATAGAAAGTTTTCACAGATAGATCGTGATAACTTCAATGAAATCATGGAGAAAACGGCACCTAAGCTCGATTTGAAAGTTCAAAATACGATGAGTGACGACGGCAGTGAAATGGGCGTTAACCTTGAGTTCAATAGCATGGAAGACTTTGAGCCACATAAAATTGTCGACCAAATTGAGCCGTTGAAAAAACTAATGGAAACGCGCGATAAATTACGAGATTTATTGAGCAAAGCTGACCGCTCAGAAGAACTTGAAAATGTACTGGAAGATATTTTAAGTAACACGGAAGCCATGGCTTCATTATCCAACGAATTAGGTGCTGGTGGTGATGACAGCAATAATGAAGGTGACAAATAATGAGTGAAGAACAAAAAGCGGATGCCCCGGAACAAGCCGATGCTTCAACTTCAGAAGTCAGTTTTTTAGAACAGGCGATTGGTGCAACAAAGCAAACGCCTCGGGACGAAACAGAAGAACTGCTTAAGACCCTGACTCAGGAAGCAATGAAAGGCACGGTCACCTGGGACAAAAATCTCACCGTCACCATTAATTCTGCCATTGCAGCCATCGACAAGGCGCTTTCCAGCCAGCTTTCTGCGGTCATGCAGAATGAAAAGTTCAAAAAACTGGAAGGCTCATGGCGCGGGCTTCAGCATCTGGTCAGTAACTGTGAAACCAGCTCCCAGTTGAAAATTCGCGTGTTGAATATCAGCAAGAAGGAAATTGCACGTGATCTGGACAAAGCGGTTGAATTCGACCAAAGCCAGACCTTCAAGAAAATTTACGAAAGTGAGTTTGGTATTGCCGGTGGTGAGCCCTATGCTGCGTTAATCGGGGATTATGAATTCTCTTCACACCCGGATGATATCGACCTGCTTTCCAACATATCAAATATTGCGGCTGCCGGCTTTTGCCCGTTTATCTCCGCAACGGCGCCTGAAATGTTTGGCTTTGAGTCCTTCACAGAATTATCAAAACCGCGTGACCTCGAAAAAATATTCGATTCTGCCGAATATATTAAATGGCGCAGTTTCCGTGACAGTGATGATTCCCGTTTTGTCACACTGACAATGCCGCGTGTACTTGCCCGTCTTCCTTATGGTGAAGATACCAAACCAGTAGAAGCCTTCAATTTTGAAGAAGGCACTATTGACAGTGACGGCCGCCAATTGAGCCACGAGCATGATAATTATTGCTGGATGAATGCGGCCTATTCAATGGGCACCACCCTGGCCCGTTCATTTGCGGAATATGGCTGGTGTACCAGCATTCGTGGTGCTGAAGGTGGTGGTAAAGTGGAAGGGTTACCCAGCCACGTCTTTATGAGTGACGATGGTGACGTCGATCAAAAATGCCCAACGGAAATTGGCATCACTGATCGCCGCGAAGCGGAATTAAGCAAATTGGGCTTTTTGCCATTGTGCCATTATAAAAATACCGACTACGCGGTATTCTTTGGCGCACAAACCACCCAAAAACCCAAAAAATTCGATGATCCCGATGCCACGGCAAACTCAGAAATTTCAGCTCGGCTGCCCTACATTATGGCGACAGCCCGCATCGCACACTTTTTGAAAGTGATGGCTCGCGACAAAGTCGGTTCCTTTATGGAAGCCTCCGAAGCAGAAGAGTGGCTCAATAAATGGATTTCCAACTACGTCAACAACAGCCCGGATGCCAGCCCGGAAATGAAGGCTCGCTATCCCTTGGCTGAAGCGTCTATCGAAGTGAAAGAAATACCGGGCCAGCCTGGTGTCTTTAGTGCCATTGCCTGGATGCGACCTTGGTTGCAAATGGAAGAACTGTCAGCGTCTCTACGTTTAGTCGCTAACATACCTAAAGCTGGTTAACCCAGCTGGCTAATATGACTTACTGCTTCTCATTAATGAGAGCAGTAAGTCTCTGCCAACATAACATATACCTAACGGCCCCTTTTCTCTTAGTCTTCTTGCGCTAATCATCTGCACGTGTCAAAAATACAATCGCCAGCCCGCTCTCACCAACAACCTGTGGGCAAACTCGACTTCGATGCGGTTCTTTCACAATCTGCCTATATCACCACTGTAGACGAGTTGCTGCAAGAAGAAGACGATGACAAAGCATTACGTTATTGTATTGAGAACCTGATACCTCACGCTAATTTACAATCGGTTTCAGCGGTTAGAAATTCTATTTTTGAATTAATTGCAGAATTGGATGAGCAAATAAATCGGCAAATAAATGCCGTTATACATCACAAAAAATTTCAAAAACTTGAAGCGTCCTGGCGAGGGCTTTGGTTATTAGCCAAACAGGCTGACAACCAACAAAACATCAAAGTCAGAATACTTGATATTAGCTGGGTTGAAGTCGTTAAAGATATTAATAGAGCACTGGAATTCGACCAAAGCCAGTTATTCCAAAAAATATACAGCGAAGAATTTGGCACTCCGGGTGGTGAACCCTACGGTGTTATTATTGGCGACTATGAAATCAGCCACAAAATTTCAAAAAACTGTCCGCAAGATGACATATCGACACTTACCGGTATGGCACAAATTGCGGCAGCGGCTTTAGCACCTTTCATAACCTCTGCATCCAGCGACATGTTTGGCATGGATGATTTTTCCGGACTCGGCCTTCCGTTTAAATTGGAAACCATCTTCAATCAAAAAGAGTATATAAAATGGCACGCTTTACGGGAGAAAACCGATTCACGCTTTTTAGGGGTGACTTTACCGCGCATTTTAATGAGAGAGTCTTACCGCAAAACGCCGGGGAGCTACAAGGGCCTGTATTTCTATGAAAAGTCAGATCACAACAGTGACAATCATCTCTGGGGCAATGCCTGTTACGCTTTTGGTGTCATCCTGATCCGGGAATTTTCACATGTTGGCTGGTTTGGACATATAAGAGGTGTTCCGCGTAATCATACGTCAGGTGGTTTGGTGACGGAGTTATCCGTTGACTATTTTGCTGCCGACTCAGGTGCCATTGTGCATAAGCCCGTCACCGAGGTCATTGTGACTGACGCCGCTGAAAAAGAGATCAGTGAATTAGGGTTTATACCCTTGTGCCAGGGGTACCTTTCCCCACATGCCACGTTCTACAATAACCAATCTATCCATAAATCCAAAAACACCCGACATGCGGCACAAAATACCAATGCCCAGCTATCCGGCATGTTACAACACGTACTCTGTGGCTCACGTATTGCGCACTACATAAAGGTAATAATTAGAGACAAGGTTGGCTCCTTTGCAACCGCAGACCGGTGTGAACGTTATTTGCGAGACTGGCTGTTAAATTACACCACCGGTAGAGAAGACCTCGATTGGGAAGAACAGGCACGATATCCCTTAAAAGAAGCGTCAGTGGAAGTTAAAGAACATCCGTCTAAACCAGGGGTATATTTGTGTGTTATTCACTTGCAACCCCACTACCAGCTTGACCAAATGGTATCGGAGCTAGAGCTTGTAACCGAGCTTGCTTCCCTCGGTAATTAATGATGGCCCGCATCGACAAAAGGAAAAAATTGCGCCCATCCGTACTGGATAGGCTTATAGACAATGAAATTCATAACAAAACTGACCCGGACCCGGATCATCACCAACTACTTCAGCAGCTACGCAATAGTATTCGTCGTGACCTCGAACTATTACTCAATACACGCTTTCACATGTCTGAACCGTCAGACAATTATCCGGAGCTTGGGAAATCACTGTTAAACTACGGCCTTCCTGATCTCGCCACTGTTAATATTATTGACATTGATAAGAGAAATGTATTTTCGAGAAAACTCGAGAAAACCTTACAGTATTTTGAACCACGTTTTAAATCCGTAAAGGTTTCATTTTTAGAGAACTCAGAAAAAACCGATCGTACATTACGCTTTAGAATAGATGCGGTCATTTATGCCGACCCGCTACCTGAAATAATCGTATTTGACTCCGTACTGGAATCGGTAACCAGAACGGTTAGTGTTAAGGAAATCAGTCATGGCAGATGAGCTTTTACCCTATTACGAAAAAGAACTCGCTTACCTGAGACAACTCGGTGCCGAGTTTGCTAAAGAACATCCTAAAATAGCGGGTCGGTTAAGCATTAACAACGACACCATTGAAGACCCGCATGTGTCCCGGCTTATTGAAGGGTTTGCTTTCTTAAATGCGCGCATCCAACATAAACTTGATGATGACTTACCGGAGTTCAATGATGCCCTGCTGAGTATATTATACCCGCATTACCAGCGCCCAATTCCATCCATGTCCATAGTGCAGTTTGAGCCTAACATGGACATACTGGATTCCCGCTATACCATCCCGAAAAATGCCTTGCTTGAATCCGAGCAGTTTCAAGGAGAAAATTGTCGGTTTTCAACGGTATATAATACGGATTTATTACCCATTAGTGTCGAGTCTGCCACACTCATTGGCCGCCCATTTTCAACACCAGGTGCGGATAAAATTTCAGGTGCTGAAAGCGTTTTAAAGCTCTCATTAACCACCTGCTCAGAGGAAGTATCATTTTCGGCGTTAAATCCGGAGCTACTACGCTTTCACTTAAAAGGCCAGTCTCAGCATATTCATCCCTTGTATGAAATGCTCTTGAACGGTTGTAAAGACATCGTTATATCGACACCCGACGAGACCACCCGTCCTGTGTTTGCTGACCGCAATATGATTAAACCCGTTGGCTTTTCTCGAGATGAAGGCTTGTTTCCGTACCCTCCTTCCTCTTTTATCGGGTATCGCTTATTAACGGAATATTTCACCTTCCCTGAAAAATTCATGTTTGTTGACTTTACCTCACTCTCAAAATACATCCCGGACAATACAACGAATAAACTCGATATCTACATTTATGTAAACTCGTCCGATGTAGAACTTGAACACAATATATCCGCTGAAACCTTCGCACTGGGTTGCACACCCATTATCAATTTATTTGAGCATACGACCGACCCAATAAAACTGGATCACACCCAGCATGAATATCAAATTATCCCGGACTCCCGCCGCCCGACAGGTTACGAAGTGTACTCAGTGGATAAAGTGGTCGCCAGCTCATCATCAGGTGATGAAGTGGAATTCACGCCCTTTTATGGGATGAACCACGACCAGCAAGATTCAGACGTTCATTCATTTTGGTTTGCGACCCGAAAAGACTCAAAGATGGGCGTGTTTGATCGCGATGAGGGCACGGATATGTATTTATCCCTTGTAGACTTGGCGTTCAACCCTAACGTGCCCGATGACCGCACAATTACACTGGAAACAACCGCGAGTAACCGTGATCTGCCCATAAAACTCCCTTTTACCGCCGAGCAGCCCAGGCTGCAATGTGTCGACACTGCCCCGCCCTGTTCAAACATTCGATGTTTGACACAATTCAGCCCTGTAGTGCGACCCCCATTAAGGAATCATGCTCGCTGGCGATTAATTTCACACCTGAATCTCAACCATTTATCGTTAACCGGTGGGGAGAATGCCACACAGGCACTAAAGGAAATTTTACGGCTCTATGATTTCAAGGAATCACCCGTTTCCCGTGCATTAATAGAATCCATTATGGATGTTCAGGCCAAACCAATAAGTGCCCCCTTAAGCATGGACGGACACACCACGATGTGTCGGGGAATGGAAATACAGGTAAAGCTGGATGATTCACTACTCACGGGCAGTAGCATTTACCTATATGCCACAATACTGGAACATTTTTTTGCGCTATATTGCTCCATAAATTCATTTACGCGCTTACTCGTTAAAATCAAGAGTAAAGAAGGCTATTTCAAGAAATGCCCACCAAGAACCGGCGAAAAAACGTTCCTGTCATAAAACAGCTGAGCCAGTCACCTTATGACTATGATTTCATTCAGGCGGTACGTCTGGTGGAACGCTCAGCCGTGTTCGATAAAACACACGATAATCCATCGCCACATCGACCTATCGCAAAATATATACCGCCTATCGCCGAGTTTATTCGTTTTACTGCGAACTCGTCCTTGTCTTTTCCTTCCGCAGACATAGACGCCCTTCATAAAGGCACAAAAGGCACACGAAACAATCAATGGACAATGAATGTCAATTTCATCGGTTTAACAGGAAGTGCTGGAATTCTGCCGTATCATTATACTGAAATGACATTACAACGATTAAAACTTAAAGATAGCGCCATGGCTAATTTCTTTAATATGTTTAATCACCGGACCGTTTCGTTATTTTATCAGGCATCCTGTAAATACAATTTACCACTTCAATACGAATCTTCCCGGCTCACCCATCAAAAAAATAATGGAACGGATAATTCTACTCGCGCACTACTATCGCTCATTGGTTTTGGAACTAATAATTTAACAAACCGGCAATACACTAAAGATGAATCGTTAATATATTACGCCGGTCTTTTTACCGAAAAAATGCGTACCGCAAGTGGCTTGCAACAGATTCTTCAACACCATTTTAGCATTCCCGTCGACATCAAAGAATTCATAGGCCAGTGGCAAGATTTGATTGTTGACATGAAAACCCGAATGGCCAGCGGTAATGCGGGTTCAAACCATTGCCTTGGTAAAACCGTTATGCTTGGGGGTAGGGGTTGGTTCGCACAAGGTAAAATACAAATAATTTTGGGGCCGTTAAGTAAAAAGCAAGTCGAAAAATTTTCACCCGGAACGAATACACTGAAAGCATTGGACGAAATGGTGAGACTGTATTTAGGGTTTGAACATGATTACGAGTTCATTATGAAAATCAGAAAAATTGATATTCCCGACAAGCCCAGCTTTGCAAAAGATAACACGGCCATTTTAGGGTGGAACATGTGGTTGTCCAGTAAAAATGCCAGTAGCCACGATCCAGACGATATTGTGTTTATTCCTGTATCCTATAAACGATAAGTTACATAACGACATGTGCAAACATATAAGAGTCATTTATTGGGCGAAAAATATACAAATACTCCTTGCGGTGTTTATTTTATGTGCGTGCTCAACCATTGATCATAATAAAGCTATTACAAATGTAAATGTACTCGAACAAGGAAAAAGCTCACGAGATAGCGCCAAGTTCACCGATATTTGTAAAGGTTTCATGCTAACGGATAAACAGATTATTGCCTTTTACACTGTCGCTGCTGAAATACCTGTTGAAACTTCATCGGAAAAATTTGGTATTCTGCCGTGCTATACATCAGGAACGGCTTACCTTTACGGTACAAAATATAATTGGCAAATTCGCTCTGGTGGTTTTGGGGAGTTTTATACGGCTAATCATACAATCCTAAAGTTGTGCGGCAAAGCTTGTTGCAAGAAAGTTGAAGGTATTTGTTAATAAGGGTATGAAAAAATACTGCATAGTTTCACCAGACCATAAACGATGAATCTGCGGTATAAAGTGCGATTTTCACAATAATAAAACGGGAGAAAGGACATCATGATAACAATTGACCTCAAATCACTGGTTGGTCGGATGAATGAGCCGACGAGAAATGCCCTTGAGGGAGCTGCGGGGCTTTGTTTGGCTCGGTCACATTACAATGTAGAAATCGAACATTGGTTATTAAAGTTATTAGAAATTCCCGATAGTGATCTACTTTCCATTATTGATAAATTTGACATTGATTTAGGCAAGCTGGTTCAGGACCTTAACAATGAACTTGATAGAATAAAATCAGGCAATACCCGCGCTCCAGCGCTGTCTCCCACCATTGTTGATATTGCGAAAAATGCCTGGATGCTGGCTTCTATAGAGTACGGGCATCCAACCGCTACCTCAGCGCATATTCTGGCGGCACTAATGCTAGATGATACGTTACGTCGATCAACCGAAGCCTCTTCGGGTGAATTGAAAAAAATCCCCCCTGAATCGCTACGCGAAGTGGTTAGAGCGATTGTCGGCACAACGGCAGAATCTAAAAGTGTGGCGGTGGGTGATACCACGGGTACCGACGGTCAAGCTACGTCAGGGTTACCCAGTAAAACACCCGCCCTCGACAAATTCACCGTCAATCTGACGGAAGATGCGAAACAGGGAAAAATCGATGCGGTACTTGGCAGAGATGAGGAAATACGACAAATTATTGATATCCTGATTCGGCGGCGACAAAACAACCCCATTCTCACCGGTGAGGCTGGGGTGGGTAAAACCGCAGTGGTGGAAGGCTTTGCCCTACGAATCGCTTCAGGCGATGTCCCTGAGCCATTACGAGGTGTATCAGTCCGTTCATTGGATCTTGGATTATTGCAAGCCGGTGCCAGTGTCAAAGGTGAATTCGAAAACCGCTTAAAATCCGTTATCTCTGAAGTCAAAGCCTCACCACAGCCTATCATCATGTTCATTGATGAAGCCCACACATTAATTGGTGCGGGCGGTAAAGAAGGGCAAGGCGATGCCGCCAATTTGTTAAAACCGGCATTGGCACGTGGTGAATTACGAACCATAGCAGCGACCACATGGGCCGAATATAAAAAATACTTTGAAAAAGACCCTGCCCTCACTCGTCGATTCCAAATAGTAAAGATAGAAGAACCCGATGAAGAGAAAGCGATTAATATGATGCGAGCAATCTCTGTCATGTTACAAAACCACCACGGTGTGCAAATTATGGACGAAGCCATTGTGGATTCTGTAAAACTATCGAGCCGTTACATCACCGCTCGTCAGCTTCCTGATAAGTCTGTCAGTCTATTAGACACCGCCTGTGCACGCGTTTCCTTAAGTCAAAGTGCCACACCAGCAGCTGTTGAAGATACACGCCGTCACATTACCCAGTGCCACACCAATATTACCTCTCTGGAGCGGGAAAATGCGACACTGGATAATTGTGGCGATAGAATTTCTGAACTCAACGTTGAACTCGAAAACAATATTCAACAGTTGAAAATACAGGAAGTTCAGTGGGATAAAGAAAAAGAAAAAGTAGAACTCATCCATAAATTGCAAAAACAAATTGAAGATGACCATGCCGCACAGTCATTAACAAAAGAAGAACGACAAAAAGAAGACTGCCCCGACTTATTGGATGAAACCCAACTCAAGGATATCAAAACCGAACTGCATAAGTTAATGGCTCAGCTCACCGACATTCAAGGTGACAACCCCATGATACAGGTTAATGTCGGCAGCCAGGCCATCGCCGAAGTAGTAGCCAATTGGACAGGCATCCCCGTCGGAAAAATGGTATCCGATGAAATTGAATCTATATTGAAACTCTCTGATGCATTGGGCAAACGTGTAATTGGTCAGTCACATGCCTTAGACTCCCTGGCAGAAAACATTCGCACCTCCAGGGCAGGTCTCACTGACCCGCGAAAACCCATTGGTGTATTCTTTATGGTTGGGCCAAGCGGTGTTGGTAAAACAGAGTCTGCACTTGCACTCGCTGACATTTTGTACGGTGGTGAACACAATATTACCACCATCAATATGTCTGAGTTTAAAGAAGAGCATAAGGTTTCCATGTTATTAGGCTCACCTCCGGGCTATGTTGGCTATGGAGAAGGCGGTGTTCTGACTGAGGCGGTTCGTAGAAGACCTTATAGTGTTCTTCTGTTAGATGAAATGGAAAAAGCACATCCTGGCGTGCAGGATATTTTTTACAATTTGTTTGATAAAGGGACCATTAAAGATGGCGAAGGAAGAGACATCGACTTCCGTAACACCATTATCATCATGACCTCGAACGCCGGTGAAGAGCACATACGAGCCATATGTGCTCAAAGTGAAGAACGACCTGATCCTGATACCCTTCTCGACAACTTCAGACCGCAGTTGCTTAATTACTTTAAGCCAGCATTCCTTGGCCGCACAACGATCATTCCCTATTACCCTTTGGGTGATGAAGACATGTTGAAAATTTGTAAAATCAATATGACGCGCATAGAAAAAAGGATAAAAGGCCATTACAACGCCAAATTTAGCTATCATGAAGACGTCATGTTACATATCGTCGCTCGAAGTCAGGAAGTCGATACCGGTGCAAGAAATATCGAAAATATACTAAGCCGAACACTATTGCCTGAAATGGCAACGGAATGTCTTTCCAGAATGTCAGAAGGCAAGGAAATTTCACATATCGACGTTGGCGTAAGTGATGAAGGCCAGTTTACGTATAAAATAACATAACGCGTAACTACTGAGTGCTGAGGACTAAGGACTAAGCCAGAGCGTCGGGATAGTTGATATAGTCATATTATTAATGTCAATCTGTAGGTCATGTTGCGAAGCTACGTGACGACCATGCTGAACTGAAAACAAGTGTGCTCGATTAAGCCGTTGCGTCACGTAACGGCGTAACGTGACCTACGGTTTAGGACTAAAAACTAACGACTAAAGACCAAAGACCAATTCAAAGAACCGAGTTAGTTGAAATACACATATTGTTAATGTCAGTCTGTAGGTCATGTTGCGAAGCTACGTGACGACCATGCTGAGTAAGCCCTTGCGTCACGTAACGGCGTAACGTGACCTTGCACGATTTAAGACTATGGACTAAGCACTAAGTACCAAAGACTAATTCAAAGAACCGAGTTAGTTGAAATACACATAGTGTTAATGTCAGTCTGTAGGTTATGTTGCGAAGCTACGTGACGACCATGCTGAGTTGAGAACATAATGTACTCGATTAAGCCGTGGCGTCACGTAACGGCGTAACGTGACCTACGGTTTAGGACTAAAAACTAACGACTAAAGACTAACTCAATGAATCGAGTTAGTTGAAATACACATATTGTTAATTTCAATAATTAAGCTTAATTAAAATAGTAATGTTAACGAATTATTTTTCTATGCAACAACATCCGATGACATCACGTATTCAAAATTACTTTATTATATATTTGAATCCGATGGTAACGTCTATTACATTTTCGTTAATTATTTTATTAACTATTCCCTTTCTGTTATTTGCCGTATTTTTTTCTACAGTAGCTATTTCTTCGCCAATCAATACCACTCCCCACATTCTCACACAGGACAATACGACAGTACTCATTGATACCGTTGATAAAACGCATCAAGGTTTTATGGGCGACTTTCAACGTGCTTTAACAAAAGAAAGAGTATGGGATACAAAAACCTATAAAAATACCAAAAACTTACTGCAATCTGTCAAAACAGACACCAATACCACGTCAAGCAACATCTCAAATAACCATTCAATGCAAGCGGCCAATATTATTTTTAATAATATTGCACTATTAAAAGAACAATATGACGCCATCGAAATATTTGACTTCATAACGGTATTACTTACACAAAACGATACCAAAACTGCGAATGAATTATTTTCCATCATTACCAATGAAGGTGATAGAACACTTATTTCCAATGCAGCATATCTTTTCGCGGTGTACGACTTTAACAAAGGACACTGGGACAAAACACTTGAACTTCTCACAGGAATCATGAACGATTTACCGGACAATCACTATAATCACGCATTGCTGATGAATGGTATGTCGCTACAAAAAACCAATAAACACCGCGAATCCATACCTTATTACACAAAAGTTACCATCAATTCAAAATATTATAATGCCGCAAGATTAAATATGGCTATTGCCAATATACGACAAGGCTGGTGGACTGATGGTCACATCCTGATACAAAGCCTGATTTCGGCATCGAACACCTCAAAAAATAATGAGGTGGTTGACCGACTATACTTAACGTTGGGGTACTCATATTTAAAACAAGAGTACTACCGCAACTCCAGAGACACCTTTAGAAACATTCATGTCAATAGTATTTATGCCAGCCAAGGTATTTTGGGAATAGCTTTAACAGCTGCCAATCAAAAAGATTACATTGGTGCACTGACGAATATACGCTACCTCAAAGAAAAGAAAACGACAGAGCTTTCCATCGATGAGTCCTACCTCTTAACACCCTACTTTTATGAAAAACTGGGACAATCCATTACCGCATCTACAGGTTATCTGGAAGCGATAAATTACTACCAAAAGAGAATATCCGACATTGAAGTCATTCTTGAGTCGGAAATATCTTTCGATAGCCTCCGCAGCTCAAATACAAACACTCATTTCATCACAATACACAATAACCAGATAATGTTTTCAGAGCAATTCCCTGAATATTTTCTGGCTGATTATGAAAAATTAAAATCATATCAAAAAATAATCAATATGATTGACGATAAAGCGCTTACCGATAAATACCATATTTTAAAGAAGCAATACGAATCCATTTTCAAAAGCTGTATACATAACGCCCTTAATCGTAGGATTACCGAATTAAACAGTTATATGAATCAGTCAAGGTTTGGCTTAGCAAGACTATACGATAACAACCTAGCTGAGACTCCTTGAGATGAAGATTCTACTCACAACATTCACTTTTATATTCACTTTTATTATAGTAATAACAGGCTGCACCAATAAAAATATTAAACCTGTGACATTAGGTGATATTGATAGAAACACTAAAACAGAATCAACTACTGGCGCGTATTTGATTCCCAAGACAGAAGATGAAATAAGAAAAGCATATTCTCAATACCTTTCCCATGCTTCCAAAAATGACAGGTCCAGAGCAGACGCATTAAGCCGTCTTGCCTCATTAGAGTTTAAGCTTTCAGAACAAATACTCAGGGATAAGAATGATAATAATGAAGGTGCTGCTGACGACGCGGATGACCAGCTCTATTACGCGCAATTGGACAGGACCATAGAATTGCTCAGTACCGCTCTCCGGGACTACCCCAACGAAAAAAATAATGACAAAACATTATATCAACTCGCAAAAGCCTATGACCAAAAAGGTGACGAAGTAAACACCTTAAAAACCATTGAATTAATCGCTAATAAATATCCAAAATCAAAATACTATATCGAAAGTCAATTTCGCCTTGCAGAGAAAGCCTTCAGCACTCGGCAATATTCACTTTCTGAAGACAAATACACAGAAGTCATTGGTTCAAAGAAGAATAATATTTTTTATGAAAAGTCCCTTTACAAAAGAGCCTGGTCCCGTTTTAAACAGGAATTTTACTTTGAAGCGGTTGACGATTTGATCAGAGTCATTAAATTTAATGACTTTGACTATTACGAAAAACTAAGCAACAGTAAAAAAGACCTTTTTAACGAATATTTTCGTGCCATAGGCCTCTCATTTTCCTACATGGGTGGCGTTAGAGCGCTTGAAGACTATTTTAAAAGAGAAGATGAATTCAAACACTTATATTACGTATATGCACATGTCAGTGACATTTATCTTAAGGGCGAGAGAAAATCTGACGCCGTAGACACGTTGACATATTTCGCCAGTAACAATCCAAGCTCAAATCATGTGCCTGAGGCCATGATCAAAATTATCGATATTTGGCAATCAGCCGGATTTTCGAACAAAATGAATATTGCCCTCGATGTTTATTACGCTAAGTACAACCCTGGAAAACAATACTGGAACAACAGGAAGGCCAATGACTCTAGGATC
Organism: Ectothiorhodospiraceae bacterium; assembly: GCA_002401775.2. GTDB lineage: Bacteria > Pseudomonadota > Gammaproteobacteria > SZUA-152 > SZUA-152 > SZUA-152. Next base: position 12,234 of record NVUB02000152.1, on the reverse strand, counting down.
TTTAAAACCGTTAATAAATCTCTGCGTACACATATATTAACAGTGTCTGCTAACCATCATAAAAAATACCAAAAAAACCATAAACTAACCGATTATCAAAATGCTAAAAGATGGTATGAAAACTACCTAACACATTATTCCTCATATTCTCAAAAAGATAATATTCACTATCTATATGCTTCACTATTAGCCGAAGCGGGAAACAACAAAGAAGCAATTAAACATTATATTCTTGCAGGCTATGATTCCAATATTATCATTGATAAAAAATCCGCATATCAGTCCATTCTTTTAGCATCGGCATTAGTGTCCAATTTAGTGCCGGATTTAACATCAACGTTAGCATCAAAAACAACACAAGAAGCGACAAACTTGTGGACAAAAAAACTCATCCATTTTTCCACACTCTTTAGTCAGCAGTATCCTAACGACAAGAGAACCATAAAGATTATCGCTCACGCCAGTGAACTGGCCTATAATTCTCAACTGTACAGTCAAACAATTACCTTGGCAGAATCAATATCAAAAAACATCAGTAATTCATTGGCAATAAAAATCAATACGTTAAAAGCAAATGCCTATTTCAAACAAAAACATTATCCGGATGCCGAAAATACATACCGTGCAATATTGAACGATTACGATCTAATCCAGCGAGATAAGACATCAACAATAGATGGATTAGCCCTGTCAATCTATTACCAGGGAAAAGAGTCCTTTGAAAATAATGACAAATACAAGGCAATACAACATTACTCCCGAATTTCAGCTGTGGCGCCACACTCCACAATCGCGTCCACAGGATTATACGATGCTATTGCTCTGACAATGGAGTCAAAGCTTTGGAAAGAGTCCATAAAGCTCATCAAAGAATTCCAGCGCTTGTATCCACGTCATAAGTACTTCAATGATGTGTCGAAGAAACTGACTACCGTATATTTAAATTCTAAACAACATATTGCTGCGGCAAAAGAACTGGAAAAACTGGCGTATAACGAACAAGATTCTGACTACCAACTCGCTGCACTCTGGAAAGCCGGAGAACTGTATGAAGACAATAAAGACTATAACTCCGCCATTCGTTCCTTCACGCGTTATGCAAAAATATTCAGGAGCCCCTTTCCACAGTACATGGAATCCATGTTCAAACTGGTGTCTCTCTACACCTTAAAGAAGGACGCCGCAAATATTAGCTACTGGCAAGGTACGATTGTCAGTGAAGACAAAAAAACACCTAATTCATTAAGGTCAGATCGCACCCGATATATTGCCTCTTCTGCGGCTTTGTTTCTCGCGAGAGATAGTCACTTAAACTTCACAAAGGCGAAGCTAGTACTGCCATTAAAGAAAAATTTACGCATTAAAAAACGTGCGATGCAAAAAACCGTCAACCTATACGGCCAAGCTTCTTCCTATAACGTCGCTGAAACTGCAACAGAAGCGACTCATGCAATAGCTGAGCTTTACAACGAATTTAGCCGCGCCCTGCTTCAATCTGAGCGTCCTAAACACCTCGATGCTGATGATCTTGAACAATATCAAATTCTACTCGAAGACCAAGCCTTTCCCTTTGAAGAAAAGGCCATTGAATTCTATGAAATCAACCTAAGGCACGTTAAAGATGGAATATTTGATAAATGGATAAAAGAAAGCCATACACGACTCCAAACGCTATTCCCCGTCCGTTATAAACGAAGCCCACTGCTTGATGGAGTTATTAATGTATTACACTAATAATAGATTGGTTTTTGTCTTTATCATCATGTTACTAGCGGGATGTGCGATGGGGCCTCAAAAACCGCTCTCAACTGACACCGTTGAATCATCACCAGAAAATAACACTAAAGACAAAGCAACATTACGTGCAGAAACAGCAGTCGATCAATTTAAAATTGCCATTACCGAGATCAACAACAATAACCTGGGCAATGCAAAAACTATTCTACTTAGCATCAGCAAAAAACAACCCGATCTGGCAGGCCCATGGGCTAACCTTGCACTAATCAACATGAAACAAGAAAATTACTCGAAAGCAGAAGCGTTGATTAATATCGCTCTCGACAAAAACCCGAAAATGGCACAGGCATTAAATATTGCAGGTTATTTAGAAAACAGGAAAGGTAATATTTTAATGGCCAAAGAATATTACGAAAAAGCTATCGAACAAAAGCCCGATTATGCGTTGGCACACTACAATCTAGCACTGCTTTATGATGTTTATTTTCAAGACATTAAACAAGCTGTAACGCACTATCAATTGTATCTTTCTCAACTGGGTCACGAAGACAAAAGAACTCTAAACTGGGTAGAAGAACTAAAACTTAACCTGCACGATGGTGACGTATGAAAAAAAATACACTCATTTTTTACTTCATCTTTTGTTTCATACCGTTGGCGCTTCCAGCCTATTGCCTGGCTGAAGACGAAGTGAAATTAGAAACAACCTTTATTAAGGGGAATAAAGAACTCCCACAGGTACTCTACATTGTGCCGTGGAAAGAGCTGAAAAATGAAAAACGAAAACAGGAAACGCTCGTTTTACACAGCCTGTTTGGCCAGATATTTTCCCCGGTTACTCCTAAGATGTTAGGGCAATAAATTCTACATAATGTCACAACAACCACTGCAACATCGACTTGACTACATCATGTAAAAATCGCTGTGGTTATTATTTATTCAATATCGACGGTGATGGTATCCGAGAAAATATGCAGGGCAATAGGGGCATAGGGGACAGACCACGTTTAATCTTACGAGGACAGAAAAAACGTGGTCTGTCCCCTGTTTATGCCTGTTTATGCGAGGACAGAAAAAACGTGGTCTGTCCCCTGTTTATGAACTTATAGACGCCACTGCCCAGTTGCTCGTCATATTCAACATGTTCAGAATTCAGTTCCTTTGCCACACCGAAATCCCAAAATTCTCGGCTGTAACCAATTCCGGGCTCAACCGTCAGAGTGAATGAGCTTTTCGCTTTGATTTTAGATTGATTGATCGTGTATTTAAATTGAGGGCGGCTTGGTAATTTTTTATCTGGATTGCTGGCTACGGCTTTTTCCATTACAGACTGTATATATCTGGCAATAGGTAACACATCCTGATTATAATCATTCCTTTTATAATCATTATAATATTCTAACTCTACGAAAATATTTCCGAATATATACATTATAAAATTCACCACTCTCGGATTCATTCCTATTAAGCAAAAATCAGAAAAATAGGACTGATAATATTTCATCTGGATACTATCCATACTTGTAGTAGCTGCAGAACGTAATGCAAAATCTATGGCTGACTTTTGACCACTGGGTATCGAGTGTATTGTTACATTAATAGCACCAAGGTCAGATACTAAAGTAGATGTTAATTCCCCATATTGCTGCACTTGATACGAGCCGTAATCATCTCCCTTCCAAACAACTCCATTTGAATCAGTAATATTATTTAATAATGATGACCAATCAACTTGCACAAATTTATCATCAGGAAGGCCACTAATTATTTTTTTATACTGTATTTCATTTTTAAATTCATCTAATAATCCTTGATTATAAAAAGGCGCTTCGGCCATTGCGTATCCTCCTACTATGTATATAAGTAATAATAGAAATGTTGCATTAACCTTCACTTCACAGGGTTCACTTTTTCTATTGTTACCGAGTCACTAGACTTCTTCGTCGGACTGCAAGCGGTGATATGGGTTGCCACTGAGTTTCATGGAAACCAGAGATAATAAGGTAGGGACAGTCACGTTATTGAAAGTTGACATCATGGCTAAAAAATATCGTCAACAATTTATTACTTATTCAATATCGACTGTTATGGTATCCGAAAAAATATGCAATGTTTTTCGATCCATAAGGCTGAAAGCTATGGTTCCTTGCCCAGATTTTTTAGCACTGAATTTATAGACGTCACTACCAAGCTCTTCATCATATTCAATATGTTCGGAATTCATCAACTCCTCTGCCACGCCAAAGTCCCAGAGTTCACGACTGTAGCCTACACCAGGCCCAACCGTCAGGGTGAATGAGCTTTTCGATTTAATTTTAGTTTGATTGACCGTGTAATTGAATTGGGGACGGCCTGGTAATTTTTTTTCAGGATTGTCGGCAACGGCTTCTTCCATTACAGACTGTATGTATCTGGCAACGGGTAATAGATCCTTATTATATTCATTATAAAAATCTAGTTGTACGAAAATATTGCCGAATATAAACATTGTATAATCGACTACTCTAGGGTTTGTGCCTACCAAGCAAAAATCTGAAAAACAGGAATCGTAATATTTCATATCGACATAACTCATGCTTGTAGTAGCCGCCTCACGTAATGCAAATTCAATGGCTGATTTTTGACCCTCCTGAATAGAATGTACTACCACTTTGATAGTACCAAGATCAGACTTCAAAGTAGCGGACAACCGTCCATATAGATGAGCTTCAAAAGTGCTCATGCGAGTCGAAAGCCAAGTCACGCCTTCTGAATCTGTAAATTGATTTAATGTGGATTTCCAATCTACTAATACAAACTTATCTTCTGGAAGGGACTTTAGTCTTTTTTCATATTGAATTTCTTTTTTGAATGCATCTAATACGTTTTGATTATAAAATGGTACTTCAGCCATGGCATACCCTCCAAGATAAGATATAAACAATACTATGCGGAAAAACATATTCACTTTACACTTCCAACTTCCACCATTGTGAAATGCAGTTTTTTTCCAGAATATTCTTCGTTATAGACCTCCACGATTTGAGCATCTATTTTGTATGACCTTCCGTTTATTTCTTTTGGAATTTCAGAAATACTGGAAATTTTAGTTTTACTGTTTTGTACAATTTCTTCTTTTGTCGAAGGGAAGTCATACTTTTTAAAATCAGGGATAGTCGTATCGATAGCCTCAAGCAAGTATCCTGCCCTGTCAAACTCGCCTTTTGATGCACCGGCACATGCATCATATATTTTTGATTTATACTCACAAAACATGTGATTCCCAAATGCACTACGGTGTTGGTCTTTAGGGTCTATCGATAAAAAATCCGTATTTACAGGCATACTCTCCATGCCAACTATTTTTTCATTTAAGTCTATAAAAAAATCTGCCCTTGCATCTTCATATTTTTTATTAGGGAAAGGATTGTTACAGTCCCCTCTGCCAACTAATTTGGTGAGTTTAAGATAGCCAAATGGCTCCAGAAATAGGCCTTTAACCGTTACCCCAAGTGCCCCACCAAAAACGATTACAGCGTATGTCTGGTCATAACAGTTTACAGTTCCGTTATCCGGGACCATATAATCACCGAGGGTAAAATAACCTTTATGTCCACCAAAAGCTGAACTTCCATGCTTTATCTCATACTCGTGAAATGGTAGTTTAAAACAGCATTCAGTAACCTTCGCAATACCATCACTGATTTTTTTGGTGGCTTTAAGCTTTCCTTTCTTAAATATAAACCGCAGTGCCTCTATCCACACACCCTTTTTCTCAAAAAACTTCATTTTAGCGGGGTCAGCAAACACAAAAAACATTTCTACGCGTGTTTTACCGGCAATGGCTGCTATATCCTTCGCGTCAATTTCCCAAAGCATTGTACCTCTGACCCAGCTTAGCGTTTCAGGGTTGTCTTTTAGAGTGACTTTTATGTTTTCGTGCACACCGTTTGCCAGTGGCACTTCGCCTGAGAAAAGTAAATTATCTAAGGTTCCAGTAATAATACCTTTGCCACTGAGCCCTTTGCTATCAATCTTAACGGTGATTTTTGCAGTGCATGTTTTATTCTTTCCTAACTGTAAAACTGCGGCTTTTTTAGATTTTTTATAGCCATCAGGTTTACCCGCAGGCCAATGATGGCCATCAATGGTCGACTGGGAGCGACATGCTTTATAAGTTTCATTAAAAGTAAGCTGTGTTACTGTCGCCTTTAGGTATTTGTCAGGGTCAATTGTAATACTCTGGCTTGCCGAACCTTCAAGTAATTCACTCACAATGCTGTATTCCTAAATGTAAAATATTGATCTGGATGAAAAACATATCAAACAAGTGATGATTTCAAGAAAATTGATGCTCGATAAGCAGTATCTGACGACGTGTAGATTAGATGTGACTTCTCACATTTTTGAGCCGCTAGCGACAGCGCTGAGATGCTGATTAGCACTGCGCCTGTTGCGGCACCGATGTCGCCATAACAATCTGCGGGATGTTCATGTATGACATCCTCGGCGATACTATTTCGTATCATTGCGACTCCATATTCTTTAGCCCAGTAATTTTCTCCATTCATACTGGAATAAACGCAACTGATTAGTGGCTCATCTGCATTCGTTAATGCTATTTTAAATGATTCAGCCAGACCATCTCCCGTGTATGTGGCTTCACTCTTCAGGTGCCCTGGCTCATGAGACAGGCCCGGAATAGATAAACTTAACACTGAGCCATTTATTATACTGGCGAGTTCTTTTTTCGCCGTTAATAACAAAAAACTTGCCGCCTCTCCTGGTACAAACCCGTCGCTGCTGCCTTCTGCAGTTATTCTACCTTGCGCAGCAAGCTTGAGTAATAAATCATAATCTTCATGGCTATCAACACCACCAACCAGGACATAATCATGTCCCTGATCTAAGTACTTAAACGCCATATCGATACCGTTAATGACTCCTGCTCTGCCTATGCCCAATAAACGACTATTTTCTCGATCAAAGGCAATGTTACTTTGGGCCGCCAACAATTCAAAAAATGAAGATGAAAATGGAACTTCTAAATCAGTGTCGATTTCCGGGCCGGACAATATCAGTGGTAAGGGCGCTGTTCCTGGGTATGCGTTCATGACTTCTTCGATAGCAAGATGTGCCATAAGCACCATTCGAGCTATCTGATCACTCATTTCTTCGCTGGTATCCAGTTCGTCACATATTTCAGGAAAAGCGTCATCAGGAACTCTGGCCATGGTAATGGGTTTACACTGCCAGTTTTTATATTCACTGACCTGATAACCGCTCAAACCTGAACTTACAAATGCGGAGGTCATTTCGACGTTGGCACCCACGGGAGTAATCATGCCCATGCCAGCAATGTATAATTCTGAGTGATTATTCATGAGGATAAGGATTTTTCTCGGGTGTTTTGTAATAGTGTATTATTGTCGATTAGTGCAAGTTCCAATGCTGCGGAATGCCTTTGGCGTTGGTTCCCGGTTAGTATGATATTTTTAAGGTGTTCCGCCGTAATCGGTTTGCCCATGAAATACCGCTGGCCAGTGATATAATTTTGACCATGATTACGCCATATTATGGCGACTTTCTCTACGTTCGGCAGTGGGAGGTTTTGGTCTTCCTCTGCGTTGCTGCTGATTTCCGGTGAATCTTCATGGTCTTCGCTATTTACTTCAGTAGTTTCTTCGGTAGTTTCAGTTTCATCGATTGTTAAATGATGCTTTGTAAAGTCTATCCCGGTTATCGTGACGAAAGCCTCTCCTGCGAGTTTTGCCAGTAATGGATCATGCATTTTACTGATTAACCAATCGATAGCATGAGGATCACCTAACGTACTGACTGCTTTTATGACTGTGCGATACTGGCTTTCATCTTCCGATAAGGTCGAAATCCATTCTCTAGCGAGATTAACCGGTAGCACTCGAAAAGCCATTTGTATGGCTTTACTTTGATGGGGGCCAGGGGTGGAAATGATCGGAAGAAAATGAGTAATGACCGCCCGGTGTCCTAAAAGCACGGAAGACCACGTTGCCCAAAATTGAATTTCCGGATTGTCGATATCAAGAGCTTTGCTCAAGGCTGACATACAATCTTGCCGGTGTAGTTCACCCACAAGTCTCAAAGCACGGCAATAAAGCCTTTCGTTTTGTCGGCAATCATCTCGTTCTAATATGTTCGTGAGGACGTTACCGGGGTCAATGCGTCGAATGCTGCAAATCGCAACACCTAAATACTTGTGCTCCATCTCTTTGCCCTTGAGGAAGCGTTCTATCCAGGGGCTCACAATGTCAGCTGGAAGCCATCCCATTGCCGATAGTAAACCTGGCAAAGCATGTTCATTAGATAATCCCGCTTCAACCGCTCTTTGAATTTTTTCAGGCTCGTGACTCCGCATGGCGATCACCATGGATGTAAAAACTTCTCCAGGCTCTTCCAGTTCAAGAGCGGACTCACAGGCTTTCCAGCCGTGTTCTAACGAGCTCATTATTCCGTTGAGGTTGGTGGAGATTCTTTCTTCTAACGAAGAAATATCACTGAGCGTATAATGGGGCTGTTCCATTGCGACTGAGCGCAATATCCATAAAAAAGAAGTGTCGTCTACGAGTTGACGATAAAAGTCTGCAAAGGCATTTGTTGATTTGACGGTATTACTATTTTGATGGTCTAACATGCCTGACACTCAACCTATCCTAGTATATTTTTTTTGTTGTGCCATAAGGGGTCACCCAGTCGGCAGACATTTTTTCCTTCAAACTTAACATCGAAGGAATACATCATAAATTCACACACATCTGTTTTCGTACCGCTGATGATGCCTTTTCGAGAACCGGGTTCATCACCCGTACTCTTCGAATATTTTGCACCTTTAACCATCGGCATTTTCCCATCAGTTGTGACTGATTTAGGGCCTTTACTGGTATCCACTGCTTTTCCGATATTCGGATATGGAATGGGAACGACGGCAGCACCTATTTGCGTAAGACAGACATCAGGAAAGACAATACTCTTTCCTCCACTGCCTTTGTGAGATATTCCCCGGCCATTTGAATGTGTTGTTTGTGCCATGTAATTACCTGTTTGCTGACAATTATTACCGAGACATGTTGATGGAAATATTGCCAATTTTAAGTGATTTCTTGTCACACTTTATTGCAGCTCGCCATGTCATGCCAAGCCGTAGTTGGTTTGGCTCTATCAATAATGTTTCAAGACAGAACTCAGGACACACCGTATTACCTGCAACATCGACCTTGGCACTCAGTTTAATGTACGGTACTGTAAAGTTAAGTGGGCCCCCTGGGTGCATATTGGTGATTTCTACTAATTCTCCACCCTGTAAATAGCCCGGATAAATTAGGTCAGGATGTGCCATATTTAAGAATCGTCTATCATAATCAACGGGCAAATACGGAGCCCGCTGAGCTTGCCAGGCTGCGTCATAGGTGCCGGCAAAAGAAGAACGTGGTTGCCATTGTGGGCATGACACTCCAAAACAAGCGGGTTGTGGTCGATCTTTAGTATCAGTAATCAGGTGTTCCGGGGCTTCGAGGTTAGGTAATGGTACTCCATCCATTTCAGATGCAGTTCGTTTACCTGAAAAACCATGTCCGACAGGATTTTGTTCTTCCAGTGTGGATATCTCGCCATCGACAATATGCACGCCACCAAAGGCCTTTTCGTAGACCATTGCCATTGTTGTGAAGGGTTTTGCGGGTGAAATGCATCCATTTTTCCAGTGACGTTCACCAAAGACTCTGACGGTTTTTGAGACTTTACCTACGGAAAGCTTAACATCAAGTTGTGTGGTTTCTTTTGCATCCGGCGAGCTTGCATATCCCAGCATGATAATGTCGCTACACGGTTTTCCGGTATGAAATTCTGAAGCGAATTTAATGCTTGATTTACCCGGTTCGGTCCAATATTCATCGGTTTCAAATGGAGGGGTTTGTTCTTTATTGAGCGTCCAGTCCGAGCCAATATCAAATGTTGCTTTGACGATAAGATAAAGCGTTTCAACCGCCTGCTCATCAGGAAAAAGTGCCATATTGGCAGAAAATGGGGTGTTGTTGTGAAGTTGTAACATGATTTTATTGTCAGCAGTGGTATTGTTTATGTGAGCACGGACATCATTATCAATTGACCTGTACAGACCCGCCCATAATCCGGTTAACCCCTGTCGCACGATTCAACAAATATTTGCCTCGAATCATGATTTTCCCAGATTTTGTCAACGTTATACTGGACTCACCGCATTTAAAGACGATTTCTTGTTTGGCTTCAAAAATGAGTTTATTTCCATCCATTTGCATATCGTCTACATTGAGTTCACTTTCGACTTCTATGTGCGAATCTGACTCATATTGTGCTTGGTTGAATGTTTCCAGCATATTCTGCAATGGGCTATGAATCATGCCAAGTATTACCGGGCAATTCATGTCGCCGTTCGCAAATAATAGTGCGGTCTGTCGCCCAACATGTTGTTGAGTGATGGCAAGAGTTGATATAGCAATTAGGTTTTTAGTAGGGTCATTTCCTGGAAAGTTGACCAGTGCTTGCCCCTGATTATTGATCTCCACAAGTGTACCAATAATAATTTCACCGGGCGCCATACGGGGGGAAGGACTTTGCTCCTCCGTTAAAGTCCCATGAGATTCAGTCGAGCTACTATCAAGTTTCATTTATCGATTGACCTTTCACGCTTGCAGTTATTAAGGCTAACCACCTTTAGTTTGTAATAACCTTGCTGCCTTTGATGACCACATTACTTGATGCTTTGACATTTATCGTATTGCCGCTGATGGTAATGTCGCCATTGTTGGTCATAACAATTTTTGCCGTTCCCGTTTGAATGACTATTTTTTCATCGGCCTTAAAGGTAATTGTCTGAGCATTCAATCGGTAACTCTTATTGACATCTTCCAGGTACTTCCCAGTGACAGTCTCTTTCAGATCCTTATCAATCTGGATCGTCATGTTGGCTTTAATATCTTCTTTATGATTTTTGCCAACGGTGATAGTTTTATTATTTTTTATCGTTTCTGTCTGGTTGTTATTAACGGTTTTGTTTCGATTGTTTTCAATGGTGGAGTTTTCATCGTGATTGACCTGTTTAATGCGGTCATTTTCAATGGTAGCGTGTTCATCATGTTTAACCCGTTTTGTACGGTCATTATCGACGGTTAATGTTTCATTATTCTCTACCATCGTGTCCAGATTTTTTTCAGCGTGGATATAAACTTGTTCCGCACCTTTTTTATCATCAAACCTGAGTTCATTGTAGTTAGCGGCGGAACCACTTTTGGTAGAATGAGTTTTTATACCACTTTGGGTTTTCGAGCTATAGGGCGGCTTATTCACGCCGTTGTATACTGCACCTGTCACTATGGGCCGATCGGGATTACCATCTAGGAATGAAACAATAACTTCATGGCCTATGCGTGGGATAAAGGATGATCCCCAACCATTCCCGGCCATTGATTGCATGACACGCAGGAAGCAAGTACTGTTTTCATCATTCTTTCCTTCCCTATCCCAAATAAACTGTACTTTGATCCGCCCGAATTCGTCGATGTAGATTTCTTCTCCAGCGGGTCCTGTGACAATTGCCGACTGTGGGCCGTTCATGACAGGGCGTGGGACAGATTGTTTGGGACGAAAATGGACATCAGATGGGATACAGGTAAAACCGTTTTGATAGTAGGACTCGCCTGCTTCACCGGTATAGTAACTTGAGTCGTAGGCATGGTGTTCAACACTGAGCAATATGTAACTTCCCTGCTCGCTTTTGGTGTCATGCTTTTCTAGCGTAAAAAATCCACCAGTATAAAAAGTGCTGCAGTTGCTGCGGCCTTTTATGGTGTTCATTTGGACTTCTTCTGCGTCCATGCGGACTTTTACAAGATCCGATCCTGCCCCAAATTCATATAAATCTGGATATTCGTAGTGTGCAAACTTACTGTTATTAGCAAATTTGCTTTTCGAGCTAGCTTCCGCCACTAATTTCTTTTTTGGTTCTTTGAAATTAAAGTCATTAATGGCCCAGGAACCGGTTCTAAATTCGTAATCATGCTGCCAGTCCAGGATTTGGCTATCTGGGGTCGAGCCTTTTGAATAAGTCAGGTTCGATTCCAGGCATTCATCGTAAGCATTTGCCTTATCAACGATAACAAGTGTGTGCTTAGCTTCTTCATGCTTGAAATAATAGGCATACCCTTCTTCTGCTAGCAGTCGTGACACAAATTGCATGTCACTTTCACCATATTGAACACAATATTCTCTCGGTGTGCCACCTGCAGCCTTAAAGTCAAAATCATTAAAGCCCAGATCAGAAAAAACTTGTGTGATGATATCTTTGGTATTTTTATTTTGAAAAATACGACGACCTTCGGTTTTGGATAGAAACCATAACCAGGGAACCATGACCAGTTTGTATTCACGGAAACCACTGGATTTGATTTCACCGAAAGAAAAACTTTTAACAAAACCATTAAAAACACGTGCGTGTTGATTTTGAATTTT
>NVUB02000151.1 GCA_002401775.2 Ectothiorhodospiraceae bacterium | reverse complement strand
TGGTCGTTATCCCACCCTCAAAACCTTTGCGACCTTCAGCGAACACACGCGATACCATTTTGGCTTGTCGCGCATTCAATTGCTCGCCATAAGTATCATAAAAGCAGGTTTTTGCCAGTACGAAATCCATCGCTTCGCGGGCGATTTCCTGAGCCACATTGACGGTTTGTGAGAAGTAGTCCAACCAAGCGTTGATTTCAAGTGTTCCTCTGCTCGCCTTTTCTAGCTGTAAATAATAGGACTTTTTATCGCCCGCGATCGCCGTGGCAAGGCAGGCAGTGGTCGAATATCCAAGGTACTGGGAAAGCGCATGATCAGCAATGGCTCTACCGACTCGTCCATTGCCATCATCGAAGGGATGGATTAACTCGAACCAGATATGGGCTATGCCTGCTCTGGCAACACCCTGTATCACCTGATCTCCGCTCAATGGGTTTGTCTGGTTGTACCACACGATGAATCTTGCCATTTCATCAGGTACCCGGTCAGCAGGTGGCGCCTCATAGTGAACCTTCTCCCGCCCGTATGGCCCACTCACAATTTGCATGGGAGAAGGATCGTTGCGGTATGCCCCTCGCAGAATAGACGTATAACGTTGTTCAGGAACGGCCATCGACTGCCACTTCCCCAGCAGGTCATGTGTCAGGGGCGATTGCCAGCTTCTGCGCACATCCACGAGTAGCGAGGCTGCCCCCGCCGCTTTCTGGTCTGAGGAGTCTGGAAGTGTGTCAGCGGTTATCAATAAGAGCAAAGACGATCTGACCGACTCGCGGTCCAACACCTCTCCCTCAATAGCGCTGGTTTTGATTGCCTCGGAAAGCAGTAAGTCAATGGTGGCATCTTCCTGATAAGCTTTAGGTAGCGCCTCAAATCGGCCCATCAGCCGCGCTGAGTTAATACGAAACGCATTATCCCGACCCTCAAGTGCCTGATTATCGTAGCGGAAGTCGGGCCAGTCAGATTGTTGCCATATCCATTTCATGGCGTGATTATGGCTCATATTCACGCCACATACTATATATTTTTGGCGTGAATATGAGCCATAATCACGCCATACCCATACCATTTTGGAATGTTGATTAAATTGAAAATCAATTTTGGACGTAATTATGCGTCTTTCGCTGACATAATCCTCAAGTACAGATCTTTCGATAAAGCCGGGACGCGTTATTAATAAAGCAATTGAGTACGCGGTTGGTCTCAAAGGTGTAGACGGGCTGGTTAATAAACCATTCACTCATCACATTGTTGTCTAAGGGGGAACGACCGACAACACTCGGTTCGAGGTCGTTATGGAGGCGACGGTGTGAAAGGAGTAAGGAGTAATAGAAGGAATACGCTAATAATTTTCGGATGGATTGCTTAGCCAAGACGAATACAGTCCATAACCTTTTCTTAAAATTCACTATTTTCAACTTTATTTACTATCCTTAAGCCAACCTCAGCTTCCCCATACTTATCATAATCTCAAAGTAGTCATACCAAGCATTGGTTTTCAGTGCAATCGGTACCACAACTTATGCATGAAACAATCTTAGTTTCAATATGCATCATTAAGGGTTAGAGACGAATGGCACGAAGTTAAGTCAAAAACCCTACTCCATCCGTCATTCCGGCGAAGGCCGGAATCCAGAGGAATGGCGATATTGGTGGGTTCTGGATCCCGGCCTGCGCCGGGATGACGACAGTATTAGGCTTAACTTCGTGCCATTCGGGTTAGAGACTATTTATGTATTTAGGTATTACCCCAAAAATAGGTAAGTTAACGACTCAAACAGTCATTACCCCAATTACCCGAAAAGTTTACCTCTACCCAGTAAAACGGGAAACATTTCACCCAATAATCGGGTGATTTATTATGATTATTTTAACTGTTAATAGATAACGAATAACACGTCAATAAGTTCCATTATTTCACACTACTTATTAAAAAATAATATTTTTTGAATTTAAACTTCGGTATTAATACCATATTACCTTCAAAGTAATTGTGATGCTTTTTACAAACACCTAGTCTACCCGGACTTAATATTAAAAACTTTGTGATAAGGATGGTGATAACGGTGAAATATATATATTTTAAAAAATACATGACGTTTATTCAGCTGGCAATACTGTTGCTATTGGGTAATAACATTCAAGCAGCTGGTGTAGGAAGTACCGATGCAATCATTATTATTGGATCCTCTTATGCAAATGGAACAACCAGGTTAGACGATAACCATTTAGGAAGCTTGTTTGGGCTCGCGGTTGCCTCTGGTGGATACTTAAGCTTGGGAGATGCACTGGTAAGAGAAAAAACATTAAATGGCCTGGTCATTAACGAAGCCAATGTAGGCAGCACCACTTTCGGAAGATATTCTTGTTCTTTATATGAATGTTTACCGTACGGTCAGCTTCACGGGTACCAAGATCAGTTCGATAGCGCCCTGAAGAGAACTGCAATCTACGACCCAAGCATCCCGGGAGGCGTTGCCGGGTTTAACGCGAAATATTTGATTATTGATATTGCAAACGATTGCCTACATTCCGATGCATTTGGTATTCCTCAAGTGTATACAGAACACTGCACAATTGATGATATGTATCATTCAGCCCACGCTATTATAGATATTGCATTACATGCTGAATCACTCGGTATGACCGTCATCATTCCTCTGCTCCCACAATACGAATCTCTGGATTTAGAGCTTGTTAAGTTGCAATTAGGGCTGTCATGGATTGTTAACAAACCGCACTACGACAGCATTAGTGAAAATTATGCTGAAAATCTGAAGACAGCGCTGGTTAATGCAAAAATTGTTGATTTATGGGGTAAATTTCAACATCGTGGGGATGGTATACACCCCAATAGAAAAACAGTGACTAATGCAGCACGAAGAATTGCTGAAATGATCAATAAATTCGAGGCCGCTGCACCTTAGCTTAATCGTAGCCTTATCTTCGTATATTCCACATTATTTTCACTAACATATTATAAGGATGTATACCAATGAGCAGAATAATCCATAAAGCGGTCTTTAATGAAAAACTTTATTCCGAAAGGGTTAACAGAACCGAGGTTTTTCTGGGTCGAAATCAGGAAGAGCAGAAGAAAGCTCAAAAAATATTGTCTGAAAGCACCGTCGGTATCGCCGGGACAGGTGGCATTGGCGGCGCAGTCGCGTTACGTCTCGCAAGGTTCGGCATTAAGAAATTGAAGATTGCCGATCCTGAAACATTCGATTGGTCAAATATCAATCGACAACTTGGTGCCACGAAAAATAATGCGGGTAAAAACAAGTCCGAAACTGTCGGTGAAATTGTTCATGATCTAGCGGGTGATGTAGAAATTGAAGTATTCACTGACGGAATAACCGTTGAAAATGCCGAAGAATTTGTGGATGGATGTGACATCGTACTCGATCAGCTTGAATTTACCGTCATTAAAGAACGATACGCCTTACATCGTGCATTCAGAAACAACAAGAACATCAAACATGTTCTTTGCTGTGCGGTGGTTGGGTGGGCCGCTCACCTCTATAAATTTGAACACGACAGCATGACCTTTGAAGACTGGTATGGCGTTGATGAAGACCAGGAAATTAATGCCGAAATTATTGACAGAATGATTAAACTGATCGCTGCAAAATTCCCTCATTTTCCTGCATATTCTGAGTTAAGGCGATGGATGCAGGACAATAATGGTGCCGTGCCCATTTTTGCAGGTGCTCCCCCGCTAGCAGAAGGTATATTAGTCCCTCGGACAATTCTGGGGTTATTAGGGAAAGAATATTCTCCCTATGCAAAATGGTTACCCCCTATTCCCCAAATGTACGCCTATGATGCCGCCACACTGACTGGTGAAATCATCACAAGTGACGGTCACTTCAAAAATGCCGACGAGCAAAAAATCATCTGGGACAGGTTTGATGCCGCTGCCGGTTAACGACTGTTAATAACAACCCTTACTAACGTCAAATGTACGCACAAAACCTTATTAATAAGGTTTTGTGCGGGGAGATATCTCAATGAGAGCAATTCAAACGGTAGAAAGAAGTAATGAAGATTTTATTCAAAGCGCAAGTATAACCGCCATGATGAGGGCGGTGTTAAATACGAAGGAAAACCTGAAAAACCCTGACTATCTTGCTAAACATTTTGTAGATGAAGCCTGGAGACCGTTTTTGCAATCGCCAGATTTGTCCATTGAAAATTTGGAAAAAAGATTACCCGGTGGGGTTTATTATATTTTAATCAGAACAAAATACTTCGACAATTCCCTGTTGAAGTGGATTAAAAATAATCCAGATTCTCAAGTGGTTATGCTGGGCGCTGGATTCGATACGAGAGCCTTGCGATTCACTCATTTGTCAGAAAATATCGATTATTATGAAGTGGATTTAAAGGCCATGCTGGAATATAAACAAGACATCATATCCAGTAAATCACTTAACAGTAAACACAGTGAGAATATTAATTATATTCCCACAAATTTTCAAACAGATGATCTATTTGAAAATTTATGCCTTCAAGGGTTTGATAAAAACAAGCCAACCTACTTTCTATGTGAAGGAATCACCTTTTTTCTGGCCGAGAACACTATTAATGAAATGTTCTCTAATATCGCACAACTGACATCGGGTAATGTCATGGTGGCATTTGACTACGCGTTCGCAGACTACATCAAAGGTGACCATAATTACTATGGCGCAAAAGAAACCTTTAATGAACTTCAAGCCATTAATGAACCGCACGTATTTGGTATTAATTATGAAGACATTGAGGATTATTTCCGCAGCAAAGGATTCCACTCATTAAACAATTACACAGCCAGTATGCTTGACACCCACTATATAGCCAACAAATACGGTGACTATCAGCCCGAAAAATCAACATCATTTTTCGGATTAACAGAACTTAAGCTAGCCAATAACCAT
This sequence comes from Ectothiorhodospiraceae bacterium, assembly GCA_002401775.2. Lineage (GTDB taxonomy): Bacteria > Pseudomonadota > Gammaproteobacteria > SZUA-152 > SZUA-152 > SZUA-152. The sequence continues at coordinate 5,928 of NVUB02000151.1, read as the reverse complement.
GAGGATAGGGCCTATGAGTAGCTATAAATTTTATGTGCTTAAGGGACTGAATTATAATCGTAATACGCTTCATGGCCGTTTGTTTATGGACATGCTAGCACTTAGAATTTCGGGTTATTATAAATACTACGGCAATAAACTGATGCCGATAGATTTATATGATCACTTCAGTGATCACCTTGTTCTGTGCAAAAAAATAGACGATGAATATGTCCCGGTTTCCTGCCTGAGAACGATATCTTATCTAAAGTGCTCGCAAAATAAAGTCGATTTTCTGCCCATTACCAGGACGTCTTCAAGTAATTCTAAAATATCAGCCGAAATTAAAAAGCTGTTATTACTGACAAAATACAACCTGAACTATGACTCAGGGTTAACCATATCCCCTCGTATAACATCTAAAATTGAGTCATATGGTATATTAAAAAACATGATAGGGCTTTGCCTTACTTATCATGAACACAATGATAATATTCCATTTTTGATCTCTTCAATAAAAAAGACAAAAACCGACAAACTATTTGAAAAGGTAGGGTTTGTACCTATCTGCGACAACAGTAGTTATTCATTGAAAGGGCTAGAATCGGAAGGTTTTATGATGCTTAAATATAAATATGATAAAAAAAATTACATCGCCTGGACCGATGACGCATCATCACTTTGGGATAATAAAATAGAACTTGAGACAATGCTGGAAGAACAATCTCAGCTATCACAAGCTTAAAACTGAAATGGACCCGTAAATTAGCGGCGTAACCTGACCTTTGACAATCCACGACACATCACATTGAAGATCAAACTTCAGGTTACGTTTAAGCCCGTGATAGATTACAGCGCAGACCGTAGTGAGAAAACAAGTCAATCCTTAAAATAACTTTCTGTTTGAGGATCTAAAGGAAACATTAATTCAATTTTAAATTCACCGATAAAAACGTCTTGTACGGCACCCATTTCAGCGATAGTAGAAAAAAGATTTAATCTTTTTCCTTTTATATTAAATATTGTGCTGAGAACCATGCTTTTTTCATCTAACACACCATCAAATGATAAGGTATCCTTTAATTTTTTCTCCAGACCAATCAGTTTTGCATCACAGGTGATTGACGCCTCATTTTTAACACGACTTAACAACTGACCAATAACTTCTTCAAAATTAACAATGCCCGACCTGTCAAGATCTTCATCGACAAGAGCATCAATGAGGTTTTTATGTTTTGTCATTCCCAGGTCAAACAATAAATTATTCATCGCATCATTGGACCGCACAACATTCCAGTGCCGGTCTAAAACAAAAGCAGGATACGGCATTTGGTTATCGACAATTCTATCGATAATGTTGAATATCGGTTTTAAATCCTTATGTGTATTTGACAGCTCTGTAAACTTAGGGGCATACCCAGCCAGGTTAAGTACACGATTAAGCTCAAAACGAGGCAAAGATAAAATTTGATTCAGGTTAAGAATCATCTTTCGGCTGGGAATAGAGCGACCTGTTTCAATAAAGCTGAGATGTTTAGACGACACACCCGCATCCAACGCCAAATTCAACTGAGTGTAGCGACGTTTTTTTCGCCAGTCCTGTAAAATTGAACCACAAGTTTCCATGTCCACATCATCCTTAAAATACTACCTGTGAGGTAATTGAATTCATACCCAATAATTTTATAATAAATCTACTGTTTGCTAATCAATATTTAAAACTGTACATCACAATTTTAGGGTCAGGGCTGATTCTTCTCAGATCCAGACACGATAAGTTACTGATACAACATACATTTAACGAACGAGGAGTATATTATGTCGCTCGAACTAAGATCAAAACTCATGGTAATTGTATCAGTAGTATTGGGTATATATGCCATTATTTGGGGTGTAGCACCCTACACATCCTATAATATCTCCGCAAGAGTTCTTCTCGATATTCTGGACTGGCCGCTGGACAATATGGCTGCTGAATTGGACAGAAATACAAAATGGTTATCTGCTATTGGCGCGGGTTTACTGGCAGCAGTCGCAATATTTTTAGGCGGTATAGTTGCTCCTGCGCTCAAAAGAGGCGATGAAGCAATCATTAAAGTGGCCTTCTGGGCAATTATGGCGTGGTACATCATCGATGGCCTCGGTTCCCTGGCAGTGGGTATCACCTCAAACGTAATATTTAATACTTTTTATTTGGTGCTGATGATAGGCCCACTTGTTGGAATTAATTATCAAGCGCAGCGTGAAATGGTCGAAAACATGTAAATAGCCTGTTTTCATCGTTAACCTGATAGATGCAGTATTAACCATTTTACGGACAATCTCTACATCATGTGAGACTCAGTAGACACTTTTGTCATTCTATTGCGGGCTGAAATTAGCCCGCAATAATTACCGAAACAATCATCCATTTCCCAATCCATCTCCTAATCCAATTTACCGATAGTGCTTGTCATCTCTCGAGGTACTTTCTTTACAGTAATATCATTACAGACAATCATTACAGTAATTGTCTAAACCGTTTTGTTGACCACCACTGCCTGGATTCATATTACAGATGTATGTAGGCTAACAAAATGTTCCCAGTAAAAACATTTAATCTCTATAGTAATATTATATATGGGTTTTATTCTCAATAAAGTGAAGTATTTACATTGACTATGATACGGAAATCATTTTCGATCGAAAAATTGAAGATGCATTGGGTCAACATTAAACCAGCGATATTTGTAGTCAAACTGTAGATTTACAGAGCCTTTATTACAGGAAGCGTTTTCAGGAGGAGTCTTTGGTACATATATAACGCTTCGACAGTTCTTGATTTTCACATCAACATTTGAAAACAAGCGGAAACTTCATCGAATACTTGCTTCACTTCATTAAGCTTTTAATGCCGCCGCATGATACGCAATATGCTCCCCCACAAAGCTGGCAATAAAATGGTAGCTATGGTCATAGCCATCATGCAATCGAAGGGTTAGCGACTGCCCCGCTTCAAGACAGGCTGCCTGGAGGTGTTCAGGTAATAATTGCCCTTCTTCATAAAACTCATCAGCGACACCCTGATCAATGAGGATGTCTTTAACGTGGGCACCTGATTTAATCAACTCGGTAGCATCGAATTCATTCCAGGCGTTAACATCCCCCCCCAGGTAAGCGGTAAAACACCCTTTACCCCAATCACTTTCCGTGGGATGACAAATAGGAGCAAAAGCCGATACAGAGCGATAGCGATCAGGATTTTTCAGCGCACAAATGAGCGCACCATGACCGCCCATGGAATGCCCTGATATCGATCGGGCATTGGGTAATATGGGCAAACTGGATTCAATCAGACCCGGCAACTCAGTTGTCACGTAATCGTACATTTGATAATGCTTGTCCCACGGAGATTGAGTGGCGTTGACATAAAACCCGGCACCCTGGCCCAGGTCATAACGCTCCACTTCATCCGCTGCGTTCTCTCCCCGAGGGCTGGTATCAGGAAAAACCAAAGCAATGCCCTGTTCAGCCGCATAACGTTGCATACCGGCCTTGGTTCGCGCATTGTCATCAGTACATGTAAGCCCGGACAACCAATATAAAACAGGCACCTTGCCGTGCTCGGCCTGTGGCGGTAAATACACCGAAAAAGTCATTTTACAATGGCAGCTACTTGAGTCATGCACATAACGGTTCAGGTAACCGCCAGACTCTTTAATACTTTCTATCTGTTTCATCACATCTATTCCAATAACCTATTTCCGTCATTCCGGCGCATACCCTCTGGGGCACTTGTGACCTTTGGTTATAAAGGCCGGAATCTAGAATGTCGTTAAAAGTGCTAAGACCTGCTTCATTAACTACAGGCAGTAAATATTCAGAAGTGTCATTGACGATAATTCAAAAACACTTAAGGTTCCTTAAAAAATGATCACCGAGCGAATGCTTTCGCCACGATGCATCAGCTCAAAGGCCGTGTTAATGTCTTCCAAAGGCATGGTGTGTGTCACCAGAGAATCCAACTCAATCTGTCCGCTCATATAACGATCAACATAACCAGGGAGTTCCGTCCTGCCTTTTACACCACCAAATGCCGTTCCTTTCCAGGTACGGCCAACCACCAGATTAAAAGGCCGCGTTTCAATGGTCTGCCCTGCCCCAGCAACGCCAATAACCGTCGAAACACCCCAACCCATGTGGGTACATTCCAACGCATCGCGCATAACATGTGTATTACCAATACATTCAAAAGAATAATCAGGGCCGCCGTTAAAGGTATCCTGCATATATTCAACAAAGGAACCCTCAATATCATTCGGGTTAACGACATCCGTAGCACCTAACTGTTTGGCGAACACAAATTTGTCAGGATTAATATCGATAGCAATAATTCTGTCTGCACCTGCCATAACCGCACCTTGAATACATGACAAGCCAATACCGCCCAAACCAAAAACAGCAACCGTTGAGCCAGCCTCTACCTTGGCAGTATTCAAAACCGCACCAATACCCGTAGTCACACCACAACCTAGTAGGCAAACCTTATCCAGCGGTGCCGCCTTATTAATCTTTGCCAGTGCGATTTCGGGGACAACCGTATACTCAGAAAAGGTTGAACAACCCATATAATGGAAAATATCTTTTCCACCTTTTGAAAAGCGACGTGTACCGTCCGGCATATAACCGGTCCATACCGTCCCGGCAATAGACTGGCACAAGTTTGTCTTGGGTGATTTGCAATACTCACATTCACCACACTCCGCGATATAGAGCGGAATGACATGATCACCAACGCTGAGATTTTTCACACCAGCACCCAGCTCAACCACCTCACAACCACCCTCATGGCCCAAAACACAAGGAAAAGAGCCTTCAGGGTCATCACCCGACAACGTAAACGCATCCGTATGGCAAACGCCGGATGCCACCGTTCTCAGTAACACCTCCCCCTCTCTGGGCCCCATTACCTCTATTTCTTCAATTTCGAGAGGCTTTTTAGCCGCCCAGGCCACTGCTGCTTTTGCTTTCATGTGATTCTCTCAATAGAAATTATTATTTTTATTAACCTAAAAATAGGCCGTGATTCATTGCTGGCTATTATGCCCATATTTGATAAGGCCGTTAAGTCACCCAGACATTTATCTACTTTTCGTCATGCTACCTAACTATCCTCGATATATATTTTTACATGGATGGAAGATAGCCGATAAGCTGATCAAGCCCTCCACCCCAACCTTTATCGTGCTCAGGACGAGAAGCCTCGAAAGCCTCAGCCTCTTCTTGTGTCGGATTGATTGGTTGCCAAATTAACTGCAATCTTGTTTTCCCCTCACCTATCGCCTCGAGATTAATGGTCGTTCTTAGTTCTTTTGGCCAGTTAGGGATTTGTGGATTTGGTAAAATGTCACCCGCTTCATTTGAAGTGTATTGCCTAAATACCAAACTATCATAGGGATTGATTTCATCGTATTTTGTCATCAACCACATCTCAAAACCATTGGGTGCTATCATCTTGTGAAGCGTGGAACCACCGGGTTTAATGTCCGCAGTCGCAAATTCACATTTAAACCCCTTGAAGGGAAATTGCCAGTTTTTCAGATGCTCTGCTTGGGTCCATGCCTCAAATACCAATTGCTGAGGCGCATTATATTCTCTCGTCAATATCGTCGGTTCAACCATAATTTCATTGTCACTACTCATCGTTCACTCCTTGTTGATTGAATTGTTTGATTGAATGTCGTTTAAATACTCATCCAGGTGGTCCAGGCTATTACCCCAATATTGCTGAAATTGAATTGCCCATTCCTGTATAGGCTTTAATGTAGCCGCATTAACGTTATAAACACGATATCGACCCTCTCTTCTTTCTGAGACGATCCCTACTTGCTTCAGGACACTGAGGTGTTTTGAAACCATAGGCTGATTCCAGCCCATTAGCGCTACCGTCTGATTAACAGTGAGTTCCTT
>NVUB02000150.1 GCA_002401775.2 Ectothiorhodospiraceae bacterium | reverse complement strand
CTGCACTTGCTCCAAAGCCGCGACGGTTTCCAGGCCTTCTTCACCACTCAGCACCGTGGTGTTCAAAGGAGTACGCGTGCCTCAAATTATAAGCAACTGCACCACTTTCCTTCAGTTTGACTCTCTTTCAATACGAAAATTAACGTATTTCTGGATATCACCTGCAGTGAATTCCAGAAACAGACAAATAATGGTCGTTTTACACTTTATTGGTAGCCTAATTTATCGATTTTTGCACTCAATTTATGCAACTGTAAGGTAGACTCACTACAAGTCACCTCAATTCACCTAACAGTAGAGCTTGAATATGGTCCCATTTTTTTTATTTAGGAGACACCTTAAAAAGGCGCCTAAGTTAGGGGATGGCAGTTTTTATGAAACGTTAAAACATACGGGAAGCTGGCTTTTAATCATATCGGTCGTGCACGTCCTGTTGATGATGAAGCTCGAAGGTATGTCAGCGGGGGACGCCGTCTGGCTAACCTGGACAACCCTGTTAACCGTTGGTTATGGCGATATTTCTGCCGCCACTACTGAAGGTCGCATCGCAACGATTGTCTTGCTCTATCTGGGCGGAATATTCGTGCTCGCCAATCTTGCCGGGGCATTCATTGAATGGCGTGGTGACCGTGTACATAGAATGAATAAAGGACATTGGAGCTGGAACATGCAAGACCACATCTTGATCATCAATACACCCTCTTCGGGTGGCGTGTCTTATTTTGTCCGCTTAATAGAACAATTACGGAAAAATGAAAAATTTTCAGATGCACCCATTCAACTATTAACCCGTCAATTTCCAGAAGGTTTACCGGAACAACTGCGTAAGCTCAAAGTTGTTCACTATACCGGTTATCCCGATAATGATGAGGTACTAACGGCAGTTTCAGTTAAAGATGCAGCCGCGATTATTATTTTATCCAAAGACGAAACTCTGGCATCTTCTGATGCAATGACATTTGATATTCTTGACCGACTTAAAGAATCAGGCGTAACGGAAATCCCCATTATTACGGAATGCGTTGATGATTCAAACAGGCAGCGTTTTTCCCGGGCCGGGGCAACGGTTACCGTTCGCCCCATTCGGGCGTATCCCGAAGTCATCGTACGTTCACTTGTGGCTCCTGGTTCAGAGAAAATTTTGGAAAATCTGTTCAAGCATGAAGGTGATCACCAGCTGCGCTTTGATATTGAAGTACAGAGTGTTACCTGGGGAGATGTCGTTTGTGCACTTATGGTTAAAGGCTTCGGCACAGCGATGGCCTATGTGGGTAAAGACAATGAGCCCGTTTGCAATGCGGACCCTGCACGTGTCATCGATGCAAAAGCCATTTTAATTATGGTGCGAGAAAACCGAATTCCAAGCCAGGCTGACATAGTGGCGACACTAAAAACCATTCAGCCCGCGGTTGTCACCGACACAAATAGTTAAGGAAAAATTCAGGATGTTTATATTAGGTTTTTTATCGAAACTGATGATGGCCGCTGGGCTCATCGGCTATATCTATGGCTGGTTCAAATCAGAAAAAATGATCAAAATTATCTCACTGGTAGTATTAGCCAGTGGTGTTGTTTTTTGGGTGGTAAAAGAGGCCGTTGGCATTACGTTTATCGTTTTGATACTCGCACTGATTATTGGAGGAATGGTTTACGCCCTAAAGAAATCCGGTAACAAGTCCGGTAACAACACCGATGAAGATTCTTAATGATTGAATTTATCGTATTGGACGGTAATGGGCCATTTTTTGTCGCATTACTGGTTATGCTTATTATTACCGTGCTTGAAATAGCCAGTATGTTATTGGGGACGAGTTTATCCGGACTCGTCGACAGTTTTTTACCGGATATGGATGCCAGTGTTGACGCTGACATACAAAGCCCGTCAGGTTTGGGGATGGTCTTTGGGTGGCTAGGCCTGGGGCGTGTGCCTGCCTTGATTCTATTGATTATTTTCCTATCGCTGTTTGGTGTGTTGGGGATACTCGCACAACTTTCCGTTAATTCAATCACTGGCGCATTGCTGCCTGCCTGGATGGTGAGTGCGGGTGTGTTGTTACTGACCATGCCGGTAATGGGAACATTTGCCCGTATTTTTGGAAAATGGTTACCCAAAGACGAGTCAAGTGCCGTCTCTGAAAGCAGCTTTATTGGCGTGAAGGCCACGATAACTATAGGCACCTCCAGACGAGGGATGCCCGCAAAAGCACGATTGAAAGATGACTTTGGCCAGGATCATTACGTCATGGTAGAACCCCTTGATGATGGTGTAGAGTTTCCCGCCCAGTCAGACATTGTTCTGATGAAACAAGTCATCACGAAACAAAAAGGCAGCCTGTTTTTTGCCGTACCCTTTGATGAAAATTTCAAGATATAGCGCGTAAGCAGATAGCGATATATACCAAAATTGAAAGACCAATAGGTCAGGTGTGCAGCTACCGGACAGTTTCTTACGGCGTTTTCCAGTTTATTTTCTAGCTGAGTGTTCTAATCGAATTTTTTAACAATATAGTTCTAGTAACAACATATTTAACAGGAGTTACCGATATGTGGTACGAAGCAGGCATCATGATTGCTATTGTCATCGTTTTTGCAGTCTTAGCGGTGGGGATTATCTTTACCCGACTCTATACACGCTCGACCAAAGAAAAAGCCTATGTGCGAACGGGGTTGGGTGGTCAAAAGGTGATTAAAGACGGTGGTGCCATCGTGATTGGAATGATTCATGAGATCACTCAGGTCAATATGAAAACATTGCGACTCGAAGTGCCACGCCAAAAAGAAGACGCCTTGATTACCAAAGACCGTTTACGTGTGGACGTGACGGCAGAATTCTATGTAAGAGTAAAACCCGATGATGATGCCATCGCGGCAGCGGCACAAACACTCGGTGATAAAACCTTTGATCCCGCAAAATTAAGAGCCTTTGTGGAAGCTAAGTTTGTTGATGCACTACGCTCTGTTGCGGCCGGAATGGAAATGATGGAATTGCACGAGCAGCGTTCTGATTTTGTACAAAAAGTACAAGACGCCGTCGCGGAAGACTTACGCAGCAATGGACTTGAACTCGAATCGGTGTCATTGACAGCGCTAGACCAAACAAGCCTCGAATATTTTAATGAAAATAATGCCTTTGATGCGGAAGGCTTGCTGAAGGTCAACGAAGTTATTGAAGACCGTCGTAAAAAGCGCAACGACATCGTGCGCGACACCGAAGTGAGCATAAATCGTAAAAACCTCGAAACCGAAAAAGAAAACCTACAAATTCAAAAAGAAGAAGAATACGCAAGAATGGATAAGGAACGCGAAGTCCAAACTCGTCAGGCCGCTCAAGAAGCTGCTATTGCGAAGGAACAGGCTGAGAAAAAACAGGAATCTGATCAGACTCAAATTTCTGCAGATCAAGCCGTTGAAGCTTCACGTATCGCCCAACAAAAAGCCATTCGTGAGCAGGAGATTGAAAAGGAACGCGCCATAGAATCTGCCGATATCAAAAGAGCAGAGGCCATTGCCATTGCCGGGCAAGAACGGGAAATTGCCATTGCCAATAAATCAAAGGAGCAATCAGTCGCCGCTGCAGAAGCCGATATTGCCCGTGCTAGTGCCGTTAAGGCCGCTGAAGAAGTTACTACAGTGCAAGAAACGGCAAAAGCAGAAAGAAGCAAAGCGGTTGAGCTGGTTAAAGCGAGAGAACAGGCAGAGAAAAATGCCATCGGTATTAAAGTGGCGGCCGAGGCCGAAAAGCAAGCCGCTGAAGATCGCGCAGAAGCCGTTAAAACAGAAGCAACGGCTGAAGCTGAAAAAGTCACCATCGCCGCTGAAGCTGCTGCAATGGCCACAAAACTGAATGCCGATGCTGATGAGCGCCGCCTTACCGTGGAAGCGGATGGTCGTGCATTATTACATGAAGCATCCAATAAACTCAGCACCGACCAGATAGCCCTTGCGCGCGTACAAGTCATTATTGATGGCCTCCCTTCAATTATTCGAGAAGCCGCTGAACCCATGAAAAATATTGAAGGCATCAAAATTGTTGATGTGAGTGGGCTGTCTGGTTCAAACGGTAGCGCAGGAAACGGCTCGTCTAATGGTTCAGCCAACGGCACTAATGGAGAAAGTGGCACTGGTAACAGCAGTCTGGCTGACCAGGCCGTCAACAGCATGTTACGTTACCGCACTCAAAAGCCAGTGATCGATTCTCTGCTCGCCGAAGTCGGCCTGAATTCACTGGATGATTTATCGAATATTTTAGGTGGGTCTTCAAACAAGGGAAATTCAGACAGACCATCGGGGTCGTAAGCGACTATAAGCTACTACCTGGTATATAAGTACGGGTACACAAATACAGGTACACAAGAAGAGGTCACCTTGCATTCAGAAGACGCCGTAAATACATCCCTGTAGGCTCGACTGCCGCATCCCTGCGGCTGACGCTTCTGAATACAAGATAACCTCTTCTAATGGCTCATTTGTAATTGTTATTAAATAATGAATTTATTGGGAGCAGTGCATGGATTCAACCGATAAAGGCAAAGTAAAGGAAGTTATCGTTAACGATAGCCGCGTCGACCATATCCTTTTGTCGATGCAACGCATCGAAAACGAGCTGGAACGTGTTAATTCCCACAAGTTTGTAAAAATTCATAATTCAATTTATCAATTACTGACTTTTTACTTTCTAAAAGGCATCGTTTTTGGTCTTGGTAGTGTCTTGGGCGCCACCATCGTCGTGTCAATTGTTGCTTATGTATTGTCACAATTTGAATTTGTCCCCATTGTGGGTGAATGGGCAAAGCTTGTTGTGGAAGAAATGCAAAAATAAATACACGTAAAACTTAACGAATGGTGCTGTCATGAAAACCACGAGAAGAAAATTTATACAAGGTGGAATCGTTGGTGGTGCATTAGGTTTGTTGACTGGTTCCCTACATGCCAAAAGCAATGGGCCTGCATCAGCTCCAACACCGAGTGAATTCGAAGGCCCGTTCTACCCGGTCATCGCCCAAAAAGACAAAGACTTTGATTTAACTAACGTCGAGGGAATGCCAGGGCAAGCTAAAGGCACCATAATCGATATTCAGGGCTTGATTCTGGATACGGAAAATAACCCCGTGGAAGATGCCACCATCGATTTGTGGCAAGCCAACGGGGCAGGACGATACCGCCACCCTCACGATAAAAATACCGCGCCTTTAGACCCAAATTTTCAGGGATGGGCGATAATACAAAGCGGGAAAAATGGTGTGTTCCGATTTAAAACAGTACTGCCTGGTGCGTATCCCGCCTCTAAACAATGGACACGGCCTCCGCATATACATTTCAAAGTCAGTAAAATAGGATATGCAGAAATCGTAACCCAAATGTATTTTCCAGAACACGAGCTGAATAACACAGACTTATTGTATCGTCAGAAAAATGAACATGAACAAAAGCTAATGACCGCCAGTAGAGTACCGGGAACGATTGAAACTTATCGTTATAATATTGTGCTAGAGAAGGTGTAGTGTGTTTTGTAGGTAAATAGCGTTATGTAATGTGGTCGTCACTTCATGTAGGTTATATTATATCGTCATTCCGGTGTTTTTGGTTTACGGCTATAAGCTGCTTGATCGGCCTTAGGGCCGATTGTCCCCTCTCCCAAAACTAGGAGTACCCTCTGGGGCATAAAAGGGTTAGGGTTAGGGTGAGGGTGAGGGTGAGGGTGAGGGTTCAAAGCGTTAACCTCGGTGCATCACCCCTCACCCCTCAAGGGGAGAGGGGGTACAAGCTTTACCGGTAAAAATATTTATGGTCTACAGAGGTAAAATTATAAATCCGAGAGACTCAAACTGTTGAATTCCGACTTTACACTCTCCGAGAACCAGCGAATGAGTGACTGATGAGGATTCGGACTGCTTTAGCAAAACACCCTTGCCAATAACCATCATCCTTCACCATCAACTTTTACCATTAACCTTCAATTAACCTCGCGGATTTTAGTCACACCCATTAGCATTCTTCGCGGCAATCCACTGTGACATATATTTTGTACTTGCCATCGTATGATGTTTCAACATTTCACCGGTAAAATTATTGAGCCGATGCTGTTTTAAATTATCCGTCGTATGAGTAATCTTAGAGACTAGTTCCACCCCCAATCGTTGACTGTCATAACGTGCATGCAATAAATCAACGCCATATTGTTGTGCTTTTATCCATTCATTTTCATCGTCGTATAACCTCACGGTGGAATCCACATAGTCCGTCATATTATCGGTGACTACGCCAGGCCAAGGCTCATCCTGATGCATTCCTTCGCTGCCGAGTGAGGTGGTTATGCTCGGTGTTTGCGATATCATCGCATCGAGTAGTTTCCCTTTAATTCCTGCACCAAATCGAATAGGCGCCAAACACAGTCGATAACGTTCCATGGTTGTGTAAACATCTTCGGCCCAGCCTTTGATTAAAAACCCGGTTTTCGGATTATTTAATGCGGTGGCTTTGGGAGGCGGGTAGGCGCCATAGATATGAAGTTCGGCGTTGGGAAGCTCTTTACGCATTTTTTTGCGAATAGCAGGCCACAGACTTTGCAGGTATAACACCATATCCCAATTCGGTGCATGGCGAAAATTACCAATGCTCATAAAATGTTGGCGCTCTGAAAAAGTCGGTGTTTTATGCGGTAAATTTTCCAAGTCAACCATAAAGGGCAGGTGGTGAAGTAACCCGGGATCAACCTTAAAAGTGTCAATTAACAACTGCAACTCAACACTGGAAATTATCAGTGAAAAATCACACCGTAAAATGGCCGCAATTTCACGCTTCGCAACATCGCTAAACAGGTCTTGCTGATTCATTTCACAGTTATTTTTATACGCCAGATGACGCGCATGTCGAAGACATTGAAGGTCTTCCGTGTCTAAAATCTTAAGGGCATTGGGGCAGTTTTTTTCAACTCGCCAGCCGAATTGCTCTTCCATCATAAAACGGTCAAACAACACAATGTCGGGTTGAAATTGTTCAATATACACATCAAAGCTGTCGCAATTTAACGCAATACTTTGGCGACTGATTCCTTCTTGTGCTAAATCAATAGCATGGTCACTGTCTTGCGCCGGGGATGCGAACTCGACCTGCCACTTTTGTTGCTTAAACAGACGCAGGATAGACATCATATGACAACCCGCAGCGGATGATGCAGGCTCTGGCCACACATAGCCGATAACTAATATTTTCTGGGTATTTGTGGCTTTCATCGCTGCTTTTCCGAAGGCTTCCTATTGACGCTTTGGTGTTCACCCTAAGGGGGGCTTGTACCTTACGGTGTCTCATCCCCACTGGGGGAAACAGACTTGTGACCGGCTAAATGCTGATTTTACGCGGTTCCGGCCTTTTTTTCCTCGAAGTGTACCGAGAAGGTACCGAGAAGGTGCTGAGAAGGTACTAAAGGTGCCCTGAAAGTGCCGGGCAGCCACAGAAAAGCGTCGGATTGCCATGATATTTTCGCGTACTACCATCAAACCGTTTAGTGGCGGTTTTTTATGCCTGTTTCGCCCATCTTAGCGGTGTTTTGACCCCATAGAACTCGGCTTACAGGGTATACTGGGCAGGATATTTTGCCACCCTTTCTGTCACTTCCGATAAGCAATGCCTTAATGTTCTTTACCGAAGATCGCACACACTTTTTTCGTCCTTTTTCCGGTAAATATCGGGAACAGGTGGTGGAATGTCTGCGGATTTTACATTCTCGGCTGTATGGTTCCCTGGCTGACTACAAGCAGGCCTTTACCCGAGACCAAGTGCTGGAGTGTTTTCAGGAGGCGATTACGCGCACCCCGGCGCTGGACGAAGATGAAGAAGATTTTTCTGCACCAGTACGTACCGAGCGTGAACAAGCCAACTGGGTGCTCAATCTGTTACTGGAGCACGGCTGGGTAGAGCGTCATGCCGACGAAGCCACCCTGCAAAGCAGTTATGGTTTCAGTCGTGTAGGCCGGTTATTTACCCAGCCCATGGTGGAAACGGCAGGTGGTGGGTTTCGTACCCGACACCGAAACACCCGCAATACACGCAACGCCCTCAATGCCTTTCTTGAACGGGGTGAAGTCTATGACCTGCTGGACGCCTACGAATATTCCGAACGTATTATCAGCGATTTCAGTGACGTCATCGCAGAACTGGACGAGCGCAAACGGTTGCTGGTCAAAGAAGTGGAAGCCCAGCAGGTGATTCAACAGGCCAGCGATGAATTCTTCGATTTCATGGAAAAGCGTTTTATGCCGGATCTTTCTGTGCGGTTGTCCGCCGACAGCGTGGAAAAATACCGGGATGAAATTCAGTCATTGGTCCGCAAAGCCCGCCGTAAACAAAAAGCCTTTAAAGTCGAAGCCGAACGAGAGCTGAGGAAACTGGCACCGGAATTGTTGCACGATAAAAATACGTCGCTGTATCTTTGGGTATTGGAAAGCATAGAAACCCGCATTCACAACGCCAGCGACATCATGCTCCCCGCACTGCGAAATGCCTTGCATAGTTTTACACGCCGCGCGGATATCATTATTCGTCAACTCAGTTATACCCTCAATGGCGAGCAGGGTGATTTACTCAACCTTTGCCAACAAATCAAACCCTTGTCTGAAGAAAGAAAGCAGCAAGCATTGGCAACCGTGGCAGATGCCATGTCCACCATTAACCTTGGTGTGGTTGATCCTAATGTACTGCGCTTGTTTGCCGGGCGACAACGGCGCAGAGTAAACAGCACCAGTGAAGCCCATGTACCCATGGACAAAGCCTCCCGCCGGGAACTGTTTATTCAGCAGTCCCTGCAAAAAGCTTTTGTGGTGAATAACCAGCAAGTCGCACAATTTATTGTTGCAGCCCTTAAAAATGGCCACCGCATTCACAGCCAACAACTGCCCGTGCAAAATGCACGGGATTTGTTAATGGCCGCTCATGTCATCGAAGTGGGTGCGGCTGGACGCCAATCCAGCGAATTCCGTTTTCGCGTCGAAGCCACTGGGCAACGGGTGAAAACAGACTATTACCAAATGACCGACGATTTTATTATTGAGCTGGTGGAGCTTTCTGCTGAACCACGTGCAGAGCTACCTTTAGAACAGTCCTTAGAACAGCCCTCAGAACTGTCGACAAAGTCGTCTCCAGAATCATCATCAACATTAATACGAGAAATACAAAATGCTGACTGATGCATTAATGCAACAGCTTGAAAAAGAAAACCTGAGCCTGGATGAGTTTCGTGAACTGATCATACGCCTGCTTAACTACGGCGTATTATGCCGTGATGAAAGCCAGACCGAACAACAACTCTACGACCGTTACATGCGTATAACTGACCTGGTTCACGAATATTTATTTATTATGGGCATCTCACTACACCACGACCGACGTTTTGAATACATACGCCTTTACCCACCAGGCAGCCAGATTCCAGGAATGGAAGAAGCCGATGCCTCAGCCTTTGCCGGTAGCCTGCGTAATAAACTCAGCCAATCGGAAGTCGCAATGGTGTTGGTGTTACGCCTGCAATACGACAAAGCCCTGCGAGAAGGCCAGGTAGACGACAAAGGTTACGTCACCGAATCCATCGAAGCCTTGAGCATCGCCATGAAAAATATCATGGCGCGCAGCCTGCCGGAAAAGCTTACGGAAAGAAAACACTTATTCCTGCAACTACGGCGTTTACGACTCATCGAATTCCGCAGCGAAGAAGACTTAGTCAGCGGCGAAGCCTGGTTAAAAATTCACCCCATGATCGTCAACTTCGTCAACGACGACGCCGTACAAGCATTAAACGCCATATCAATGGAAAGCGTCAGTGAAAAAGAGGGTGGAAATGCACCTGACGATTTGGCAGACAATTTGGCAGACAATGTAGCAGGAAAAGAGAGCAAGGCCGCCAGTAGTAAATGAGAGTGTTGGCTTTTGGTTTTTTACAAAAAATTAAAAAGAAGGAAAACCCAACGCAAAGACGCAAAGGGCACAGAGAGAGAAGTTTATTCCTCATTCCCACGCTCTGCGTGGGAATGCATATTGCTTCAAGCGTGGTATGGGTTCCAACGCAGAGCGTAGGAACCAGAGTTAATTATTTATTCCGTCATTTCGGCCCCAGCCTACGCCGGGACAGGCTGGGGCCGGAATCCGAAATGTTGATTTAAACCACAGGATATTGGTTTTAATAACCAAAGAGCATAAGGGCCAGAATCCAGAATGTTGTTATAACCGCTGGATACCGGCCTTTATGCCCCAGAGGGTATGGGCTGATATGACGAAGTATATAAAGGTAGAAAATAACCAGGATATTACTTTACTACCGTCGTTCCGGCGAAGGCCGGAATCCAGAATGCTGTTAATACCACGGGCTTCCACTACCTGCATAACTAAGCACTAAGCACTAAGCACCAAGCACCAAGCACCAAGCACTAAGCACTTAACCACTAGCGACTTGAAAAGATACAGAGTTAATTATTTATGTTTCTGAAAAAATTTATTTTTGTAAACTGGGGCAATATTCCACAACTGGAATTTGAAATGGGCCCCATTAACCTGTTGTCGGGTGGTAATGGATCGGGCAAAACCACAGCGGCGGATGCGATCCAAACCATCATGACGGCGGCGCATGAAAATCTGTTCCAATACAACCCTGGGCAAGACGAAACCACTCAACGTGGCCGTGGTGGAAAACGGGTACGTACTTTAGCGTCTTATGTATTGGGTTGTGACGATGGCAGTTATGCACGTATTGAACCCACAGACGGGTATCTTGCGGCGGTTTTTTGTCCTACCTCCGGCGAGACGGCGGAACCCTTTACTGCCGTTATTGGTGTGCGGGCATGGTTGGACATTACTGGCGGGCAACATATCGCGCGCCAGGATGACCTTCGGTTTTTCATTCTTCCCGGAGAAGAGTTAACACTGGATCATTTTGTACGCAATGACGTGGTGAAGAACAAAGTCCTCAGCAAATACGTCATCCCTCTGGACAAAATACAGCCGTTATTGATTCGTGAATTCGGCCAGCGTCACGTACAAAAGTACGACACTAAAAAAACCTACTTACGCCGTCTTTATGGTGCGTTGCGCGGTCAAAACGACAGTGTCTCCGAAGCGGAAGCCACTGCCGCCGCGCGGGCCTTCTCACGCTTCATGGCTTACAAGCCTGTACGCAGTATTAATGATTTTGTCGCCCACGAAATACTCGAGAAAAAAGACCTCGGCGAAGCCATCCGTTCCATTTCCGGACAGTTAAAAACCATCCATGCCATGGAGCGCGATGCAGCACAGTTGGTGGAGTCCATTTCCATACTGGAAACTGCCGAGCAATACGCCAGCCACTACATTGAACAATGGATCGAAATTAACAGTCTTGATTATATTCTGGCCCAGTATGAATACCTGCAACGCCAGCGTGAATACATCAAAGCCAAACAACAAAAGAGCGACTACCAGCGTCATCTACAAGACAACAAAACCGAAACCGAACTGGCGGAGCAGCGTTTCAAGCAACTGCATGATCAGCGCGTACAATTGGAAGCCCAGCGCATGGGTATCAGTGCATTACAGCAAAAAGACGAACTTGAACAAAAACGAGAACAGCAAACCGACCAGTTAACCGGCATGGCGCGCCGCTTGTTAGAGCAAGACAATTCACTGGAACATAACCTCCAGTCAACCAAAGCCATCGCAAAAGATTTACAGGATGCCGACTTGCTCGGTGAACTGCCAATGATCGCCGACCTACAGGTAAACCAACTCGCGCGACGTGTCGTAAAAGAAGGCGGGCGTGGTGAACTGGATCTTTCGGCACTCTTGCAAAAAGACCTGTTGAATGATTTATCACCGTTAGAGCAACACCTGGATCAGGCCCGAGCGGCGCAACGCTTGCACAATCAATGGCATGGGCAGTGGCATCAGTCTGACGGCCAGGCCGGTAGCCCGTCATTGCATGATCAACTGGCCAAGCTGGCCCATAAACGCGAAGCGCGTTACGAGCAACTCAAAACCCAATGTCGTCAAAAAGAACAAGACATTGAACGTCTCAACGCCAAGCAAGTGAATTACCCCGGTTTTGTTGAACGCGCATTGGACGCCATTCAACAGACCTGCCCACAAGCCGACCCCCGCGTGTTGTGCGACCATGTAGACGTCAGCGAACCACGCTGGCAAATGGCCATAGAAGGTTATCTTGGCATGTCGCGATTCTCCATCATTGTGGATGCCGACTATGAAGCCGAAGCCATTCGCATCGTGCGCCAGCTACCCGGGCGAGATAACCGCGCACGCATTATTCAAGGCAGTAAAGCACAGCGCGATGCCGAGCGTAACCGCTTGCCAGCAGACTCCATTATTCACTTATTGTCCTTCAGCCATGCCACGGCAAAACATTATTTAACCGCCAGCTACGGTAATGTTATACAAGTCTCCTCAGCGGAAGCGTTACGACAGACCCGACGCGGCCTCACCACCGATGGCATGGGCGCGGGTGGCTACAGCCTTTTTCGATGCGACCTACCCGATACTGAACTGGTCTTCGGCGTTGCCGCGCGCGAAAGAGCCTTGAAAGCCAAGCAACAAGAACGGGTACGCCTCACCGAACAATGGCAGCAGGCCAATGACCACATGCAAACCGTCAGCAGGATGCTCGACAATGTAAAAAAACTACAACCTGTCGACTATGCCGACACCATAACTCACATGCTGGCCGTGCATCGTGAACTGCAAAAACTGGAAAACCTGCTGGCACAACTTGATTTGTCTGAGCACAAAGACCTCGAAGACAAACTGACCACGCTGCGAGAACAAGAAAATCAACTGCAACAACAACAAGGCGACCTGAAAGAAACCAAGGGTGAATTGCAGGAAAAAATGCGCAAAACCGGCAAACGCTGTGAAGCACTTGCCGACGAGCAAGAAGCCACCCAGCAACAAGCAGAAGACTGTGAAAAAAATCTCCGCGCCATCGTCAGCGAATGGCCAGAATTTGACGCCGATGCACGACTCGCCAATGCCGAAAAAGAAGCCGAAGATATTAATGTAGAAACCAGCCGTAACTTCCGTCAAGAAATTGAAAGAAGCCTACACACACTGGAACGAAAAATGGATGACGCCATCCAACAGCATAACCAGCATTGTTTACCCGGTGATGCGATTATCTACCACAGCTTCAAAGGTGAATTCGATGCACCCCTGTTCACCGCCATTTGCGGACTGCAACGCGACCTTGACCGGGTATTCAACCGCCTTAAAAACAACATACTGGTCGAAAAGCATGGCAACCTGCAACAACTCAGAGACAGCTTCAACAGCGCCTTCGTCACCCATTTTTGCCATACCATTCACCAGGCCATTAATAACGGAAAACGGCAAATAGAACGGCTCAACAAAGAACTGCAACACCACAAATTTGGCGACGACCGAGAAAGCTTCCGATTCGACAGCAACTGGATACCTGAATTCCGGGATAACGCCCGCTTCTTCGAAGAAGTCATCAAACAGCCGGGAGTAGGGGACGAAATCGACCTGTTCAAAATGGAACTGTCTGAAAAATCACAAAAAGTTCGCGCAGAACTCATGAAAATGCTGCTCGACGAAGACGAAAACAAAGCCCTGCGTGAGCTGGATCGCATCGGTGACTACCGCAACTACCGGAAATATGAAATCTACAAAATGGTAGAAGGCAAAGACGACATCGCCCTCAGTGAATACGGCACCGGCAGTGGCGGCCAACTGGAAACACCCGCCTACATCATCCGCGCCGCCGCCATCACCTCCGCCTTCCGCTTCGCCGAAGGCACCAGCCACCTACGCATGGTACTCGTCGACGAAGCCTTCTCAAAAATGGACGAAACCCGCTCCCGAGAAGTCATCGACTACCTCACCAGAGCACTAGGCCTACAGCTCATATTCATCATGCCCACCAGCAAATGCGGCCCCTTCATGGACCTCATCAGCAACGAATTCGTCTTCGCAAAATGCCCGAGTGAAAAAACACGCGGACAACTCAACACCCGCGTACTGGTAGACCGAAAACAATGCGACATAGAAAAAATACAAAAATTGTGGGCTAACCACAAACGCACCGTCTACCAACAGGCCGAAATGGACTTTCTGGATGAAGTGCTGGCAGAAGGATAATGGAAAAGCCCGTTTGGCTGGATGAAACCACCGAAATTCTGGAGCTGCTTAATGTCTTTATAGACAAACTCAACGAGTAACCCGCCGAAGAACGTAAAAAAACCGTTAGTATTCCCCTCAAGCACAACACTATACCGGGGCTCTTCACACAAGGAGAAAACGCAGATTTTCTGTGGGATTTAATCAAAAGCCTGGAAGAAGATCAGCACATCATTCGCATCGTACCCAACAAAGCCTACCACCGAAAAAGCCCTTTTGAACCCGAATACATACAAGCAAGACTCACCCTGCAAAGCGGGGGAGAGGACATCCTGCGCCAATGGTTACAACGTGAAAAAGCACCTTCACCAATAGACATCTGGCGAAAATGCATCGCAGAAAATGCATTGCACAAAAAACACACATTCCCAGGCAACACCGAAAAACTAGCCGCCCATAGAATAACCTTGCCCGGAAAAAACGATACCGAAATAATCCAGGCTTTTATCAAACTGGCAAATTTTCAACACCAAAATCTGAGCCTGCGACAACCCAGCAGCCGATGCTTCTGGGGAATATCCAAATTCCTCGACAACCGCGAAGAACTACTGCAAGAACTCTACCCCGACCTCCACATCAAACCCCGGCCCGTTATGGTCAATATCTATATACCCAAAACAGTTCACGGCATTTTATTCATCGAAAACCAGGACAGTTACACCAATGCCATCACTGGAAACCCTGCCATCTGCAAACACCACATAGTAGTCTACATGGCCGGCTTTAAAGGCAGTGCCGCCCGCATAAGAGAACAGGCCGGCGTCAGCTTGCACTACCTGATGGAAGACGCAACGGAGGGGAAAGCCGATAAACATCCAGAAGCAAACGTGAATACCCCGTATAAAACCACCAAACAACAACTGGAAGCATGGTGGTACGATCGACAAGCCAATAAACCCCCCAACCTCCCCCCAAAAAAAACCTGGCCAATATACTTCTGGGGAGACCTCGATTACGCCGGTATGGCCATACTCAAAGCCCTGAAACAACGGTTCAAAGAAGTCACCGCATGGCAACCTGGTTACCAGCCAATGTTGAAGGGAATCAGCAAGCAACAAAGCCACAGCCCAGACATGGCCGACAAACAAACACAACGCGACCCCGGAAACACCGGGTGTGATTACGCCGATACGGTACTGCTACCCGCACTGCGAAAAGGGCAAGAATTTGTGGATCAGGAGATTGTGTTTGATGGGGGGGATGAGAGGAGAGAGCATAACTAACTAAACACTTGTTGGGTCAGAGCCCGTCGCGTAAAGGGTTTTGGGGCCCAGGTGCGGAAAAGTGGATGTTTTTATCAATAACGATGTTTATTGTTTCAGTTGCCTGAACGTGCGGTTGTGCAAAAAAACCAATCCGAAGCTGTGCTTCGGGTTACACCCCACTGCTAATTGATCATACATCCCCGATCAAACAATATTCGATATATCTTCAATAAAATATCTCCCTAAAATATTGATTTTATACGTTTAATTGGGAGTCGTCAGTGTGGGGCTCCTATCTATTGGGTGCACGTTTCTTGCAGCTTTCTTTGGTTGCCAATGTGAAACGTTAACAGGCCCTAAAGTCCACTTATAAAACAGACGATAAATACGTGCGCCCTGTTAAGGGGGAGTTCTCAGTTATGGTGCGATTTCCTCAACATTTTTGTAAACTAACAATTGTCACATGGAAACTTACGGATGGTATTGAGTCTATAAGGTACTTTATTAAGAACCTAATCTGGTGGAGCGCTTGTTTCAGAAGTTGAAGAACTTTCGCCAAATAGCGACAAGATATGAGCGATTGGCAAGAAGCTACCGGGTCATTCTCCATTTGCTGGGAACCGTAATTTGGTTGGCTTACTTACTGGTGCACATGAAAAAAATACCCTGCGTGCAGAAGATGCCGTGAATACGTCCTTGTAGGCTCAACAGCCGCATCTGCACACAGGGTATCCTTTTCTAGTGATTCATTAGTAATTGAGAACACGCCCTAGTATTTCTATATTAAATTGAGGCTAATTATGGATAAACAAAAAATTTCAAGACGGCAATTTCTCACCAAAATAGCTCAAACTTCAGCGCTGGGTTTTACTGCGGTTAATGCTCCTTATGTTTTAAGTAAAAAAACCTCGACTGTAAGGGTAATGGGTACCCATGTAACTCTTCAGGAAGAACTTCGTAAAAAAGCAATGCAGGATCTTGGAATAAGACTGGAATTTGAGCCTAAAGGAAGTGCAGTAGTATTACAAAAAGCTGCTTCAAGTCCGGAGTCATTTGATTTATATGAGCAATGGTCAGACAGCATCAATATCTTATGGCAAGCAGGTGCTATACAACCGATCGATATTGAAAAATTAACTTATTGGAATGAAATTAATTCACTTACTAAAACGGGTAAAATTGCAAATAATGCACGAATTGGTAAAGGAGATGCTCTGTAGTGGTCAACCTTTTCTGGCCATTGAATTAAAGGTTTCCCAGTAATACGCTTCTTTTTCGTTCGGTGATAATCCTAAGTTATGGCTGTGAGGTCTTATCGAATTATAATATCTGTAAATATAATCT
>NVUB02000015.1 GCA_002401775.2 Ectothiorhodospiraceae bacterium | reverse complement strand
TCTGGCCGACACTTTGCGGGCTGCTGGCCCTTGGGGTCAGGGGTTTCCCGAACCCGTATTTGATGGCGTATTTGAGCTCGTCAGCAAGCGTATTGTTGGCGAGAAACACCTGAAGCTGGTATTGCGGCAAACCGGTTCTGAACAGTCAATCGATGCAATAGCGTTTAATACGGTGGATGATGACTGGCCAGTGAAGGTGGCACAGGTGGAACTGGCCTATCGGCTGGACGTTAACGAGTTTAATGGTAAACGTAGTGCCCAACTGATGGTAGAACATATTGTGCCGGTTTGAATGTTGTACACGACAACAATGTGTTGCTTTAGTGAGGAAAAATTAAATATAAACAAGGAATGACCTTAAGTCGTTTAATGATTTGTCGATAGTCTATTATCGCTAAACGGTTCATCTAGATAAGGACGTCCTCATGCTCAACAATCTCAAAATATCCACGCGGCTCTATCTGGGCTTTGGCGGCATTCTGGTGCTGACACTAACGCTGTTAATTCCTGCTGTTCTAGGTAAAATTTCTGAATTAAGTTATGATGCAGAGCAGCAAGAATTAGTGGAACTGTTTGAAAGTGCTCATGAAAAGCTGGTGTCAGAAGAACGCATGGCAGAATCTTTGAGTTTGATGGTGGCCACTTTAGGGTCTGTTCAACGACTGTTTGCAGCCGGAGATCGAGAAGGGTTGGCCGAAATCATGATGCCAGTCTTTACTAAAATGAAAGCGGATTTCTCTGTTCGCCAATTTCAATTTCATACGCCACCAGCGACTTCTTTCCTGCGACTTCATAATCTGGCCAAATTTGGTGATGACCTTTCCTCTTTCAGGCAAACCGTGGTCATTGCAAATCGTAACAAAAAGCATATTTATGGTTTGGAGAAAGGGAGTGCAGGATTGGGTATAAGAGGTGTTTCTCCCGTTTTTTATCAAGGTAATCATATTGGTTCAGTCGAGTTTGGCATGTCTTTTGGCCAGCAGTTTTTCGAGGATTTTAAAAAGACGTATGGGACTGATATTGCGCTTTATGTACAGCGGGAAGGCAAGTTTGAAGCCTTTGGCTCCACCCATAATGACATTTTTTTAACGAATGAGCAGTTGTCTCAGGCTCAAAATGGGACAAAGCAGACTCTTCAGACTGTCGTGGAGGGTAAGCCATTGGCCATATATGCGGCGGCTATTGTAGACTTTTCCGGGCAGCCCATTGGCGTGTTGGAAATTGCCATGGATCGAAGCCACAATCAGGCGATTATTAACGATGCCCGTGCATTAACATTATTTATTGGTGCGTTGGCATTAGTCATCGGTATATTAATTGCGCTATATATTAGCCACTCTATTACCAAACCTCTAAAGCAGACCACCGCGGCAATGAACGATATTGCTCAAGGTGAGGGTGACTTGACGAGACGCCTAAAATCGACTGGTCGAGATGAAATTGCCGAGCTGGGCTCGGCCTTTAACCGTTTTGCGGAAAAAGTGCAGGATATGGTGCGTCAGGTTTCCGGTTCCACCACGCAATTGGCCAGTGCCGCCGAGCAGATGTCGGTGATTACCGATGAGACGCATCAGGGCGTTCAAGACCAACATGCCCAGATAGAGGAAGTGGCGACGGCCATTAACGAGATGGCGGCAACGGCGCAAGAGGTGGCAACCTCTGCGGCCAGTGCAGCAGAAGCGGCCCACAATGCCGATGATGAGTCTAATCAGGGGCGTCGTGTGGTGCAGGAAACCATCGACACGATTGATTCTCTGGCGACGGATATTGGAAAGGCCGTCGGGGTTATCAATCAGCTGGAAGAAAACAGTGACAACATTGGTGGGGTGTTGGACGTGATCCGCGGTATTGCCGAACAGACCAATTTACTGGCACTCAATGCCGCCATTGAAGCGGCACGAGCCGGAGAGCAAGGGCGTGGGTTTGCAGTGGTTGCCGATGAAGTGCGAACCCTGGCCCATCGTACCCAGGAATCTACCCAAGAGATTCAGTCTATGATTGAAAGTCTCCAGCAGGGCGCACGCAATGCCGTGGAAGTGATGAATCAAAGTAATGAACGTACACAATTGTGTGTGGAAAAAGCCGCCTCGGCGGGTACCTCGTTAACATCCATCACCAGCTCAGTGAACCAGATCAATGAAATGAATCTGCAAATCGCCACTGCTGCTGAGGAGCAAACCTCCGTTGCGGAAGAGATTAATCGCAATGTATTGCAAATCAACACCCTGGTAGAAGGCACGGCTGCCGGAGCGCGCCAAACCAGTTCAGCCAGTGTTGAATTAACCACGTTGGCCTCTGAGTTACAAACGTTGATCAGGCAGTTCAAAATCTAGCCATTCCTCTGTCGAGGTTTCGGGCCTCTACGGTAGTCCTGCACTTGTCTTCTGGACACGGCGCAATAGTATCCGCATACACGTCCTTAGCCGTCTGTAGTATCATTACGCGCTTTTCTCAGGTCTTACCTTACATCAGGGTCTGGTTATTGCTGGCTTTGAATATTTATTGTGTCGAAAAAGGGTTAAATACACATGCTCGAAATTGGTCTCATACTTTCCCGCATCAAAGACATGCAAGGACGCGCCGACGTCCTGAGGGGGTATCTTTGACTTCGAAACTAAGTGTGAACAGCTCGATGAGGTCATCCGCGAACTAGAAGTCCCAGAAGTCTGGAACGATCAGGAACGTGCCCAAGCGCTGGGTAAGGAACGTGCTTCGCTGGAATTGGTGGTCAATACCATACGCAGTATGGACAGCAATTTAGGCGAGTCGGGCGATTTACTGGAAATGGCGGCTGAAGAAGATGATCAGGAAACCGCTGATGCGGTAGTGGCAGATCTCGACGAACTGGAAGCCCAGCTCGCCAAGCTGGAGTTCCGCCGGATGTTCTCCAACGAGATGGACCCCAATAACGCCTACCTCGATATTCAGTCTGGCTCTGGCGGTACTGAGGCCCAGGACTGGGCAGAAATGATCCTGCGCATGTACCTGCGCTGGGGTGAAGCCCACGGTTTTAAAACCGAATTGGTTGAAGCCTCTGCCGGTGATGTGGCGGGTATTAAAAGTGCCACCATTCACTTTGCGGGTGAATATGCCTTTGGCTGGCTGCGCACGGAAACCGGGGTACATCGTCTGGTGAGAAAATCGCCGTTTGATTCCGGTGGCCGTCGCCACACCTCGTTTGCTTCGGTGTTTGTTTCTCCCGAAATTGACGACGATATCGAGATTGATATTAACCCCGCTGATCTGCGTATTGACGTGTACCGTGCCTCGGGTGCGGGTGGCCAGCACGTTAACCGCACCGAATCCGCCGTCCGTATTACCCATAATCCCACAGGCCTCGTGGTACAGTGCCAGAATGATCGCTCGCAGCATAAAAACAAAGCCGCAGCCATGAAACAACTGAAAGCCAAACTGTACGAGCACGAAATGCAAAAACGCAATGAGACCCAACAAGCCGTAGAAGATACCAAGGCCGATATAGGCTGGGGCAGCCAGATTCGCTCCTATGTACTGGATCAATCGCGCATCAAAGATTTACGAACGGGTATAGAAACCGGCAATACACAAGCCGTGTTGGATGGTGCGCTTGACCCGTTTATTGAAGCAAGTTTGAAAAGCGGACTTTAATAACCGGACCTGTAAAAATGACTATCCCCTCTCCCTCAGGGAGAGGGCCAGGGTGAGGGTGGTGTTAAAGTGCTGAGTGCTGAGTGCTAAGTGCTAAGTGCTAAGTGCTAAGTGCTAAGTGCTAAGTGCTAAGTGCTAAGTGCTAAGTGCTAAGTGCTAAGTGCTAAGTGCTAAGTGCTAAGT
>NVUB02000149.1 GCA_002401775.2 Ectothiorhodospiraceae bacterium | reverse complement strand
GTATTTCAGGTTTCTGCAAAAGCGCCCAATCTTAAATTGGTCAAACCTGAGCCTGAACTGGACATGCGTGAACTACTCTCCGCCTTCAAAGATGTATTGGTGCGTTTAGAACTGAACAGCCATCACAAGATCACCAGTGAACCTTTGTCCTTGCGTGAGCGTATGTCGGATGTGCTGGAACAACTCAAGAGCGATAAATTTATTGAATTTACCGCTCTGTTTCCATCGGATGAAGGGCGCATGGGTTTGGTGGTGACTTTTTTGGCTGTTCTGGAACTCATTAAAGAATCGTTGATTGAAATTATTCAAACAGGGGCTTACGAGCCCATACACGTTAAAACCCGGACAACTGAAATTGTCTCTGAGGTATAATATTTTTTAACAACGATGTAACACAATGCAACATGCTTTAATCGGGATTAATTGGAATTAACTGGAAGTACACTTTATGTCATCAGATTCAAAAAATGAAAGCGCGACTGAAACGCCTGCACACGACAATGCTAGCGTTGAAGAGCAGGTTTCCGAAATGGAAGTTTCTGGTTCGTCGGCTGATATTTCCGTAACGGAAGATGTTGATGTTCCCGACACCGATGAAGATGCTGACGCAGAGATAAATGAAGACATTGACGTCCTGGAACATTCGGCTCTGGTGACGCCTCCGCTTAACGAACAAAAAATACAAAATATTCTTGAAGCGGCATTAATGGCAGCCGGGCAACCACTGTCTATTGACCGTATGCTCACCTTATTTTTGGATGGCCATCAGCCTTCGCGTGAAGAAGCGCGTATGGCGCTGGAAAATTTATCGAATGATTGCGAATCTCGCGGCATTGAATTAATTGAAGTGGGCAGTGGTTATCGCTACCAGGCCAAACAGGAAAATGCAGAATGGGTGGCACGGCTGTGGGAAGAAAAACCTGCGCGTTATTCCCGTGCGCTCCTGGAAACGCTGGCATTAATTGCCTATCGCCAGCCAATCACTCGTGGTGAAATTGAAGATGTTCGAGGTGTGAGCGTCAGTACCAATATGATAAAAACCCTCATGGAACGTGATTGGGTGAAAGTGGTAGGGCATCGTGATGTGCCCGGAAAACCGGCGATGTATGCTTCCACAAAGCAGTTTTTGGATTATTTTAGCCTGAAAGGACTTAGCGATTTGCCATCATTGGCCGAAATTCGTGATATTGACTCCATTAATGCCGAACTGGACCTTGCCGAGCCTGACGCCAATCTGGCGAATAGTGAGAATGACGGGGCGAATGCCCAACTGGATTTAGCGGCAAATGATGCGAGTGAAAATAGTGATAATGAAGAAATGTTAGAACAAACATCTGAACAAAAATCAGCTGAAACCCTGCCAGAAGAAAGCATAGTTGAAGGAGAAGCTGAGGGAACAGTTGAAGGAATGGCTGACGCGGGTGAAAATAGTGGTGAAGAAATAACTCAGGATGGGCAGAAAACCCTTGGCCATGATGATTCAGAAGGAACATCCGAATTCGCTGCTGACAGTGAAGCATTGAATGAAGTGACAGAAGTGTCTGCTACCGCCACTACCGCCACTACCGCTGATACCGCTGATACCGCTGATACCGTTGATACCGTTGATACCGTTGAAAATACTGATGAGCGGGTAGAGGAGCAGGTTGATGAGAGAGAAGACTCACCTGATTTAGTGAGTGCAGGGGCTTCTGACACTGTCATTGTAGAGGCTGATACGATTGATATTGAAAATGATAATGCTCAAGAAACGGCGGTAGATCCAGCATGAACGATACTCCTGTAAACGAAAAACTTCAAAAAGTGCTGGCGCGTGCCGGTTATGGCTCACGACGTGAGCTGGAAGGCTGGATCAGTTCTGGTCGTATTAAAGTCAATAACAAGATTGCCACTTTGGGGGATCGTGTTTCGGAAACCGACCGTATTTCCGTCGATGGAAACCCGGTTCGCCAAACACGGTTATCCGAGCGTCGTAGCCGTGTGCTCATTTACCATAAGTCTGTCGGTGAAATTTGCACCCGTTCTGATCCTGAGGGGCGTGACACCATTTTCAACAACTTGCCCAAGTTGTCCAGCGGGCGTTGGATCACCATCGGGCGTCTTGATTTAAATACCAGCGGACTTTTACTGATAACCACTGATGGCGATCTGGCTAATCGCATGATGCACCCTTCGTATCAGGTGGAGCGTGAGTATGCGGTACGGGTTTTGGGTGAAGTGACGGCCGATATGCTCAAAAACCTGAAAAGTGGGGTAGAGCTGGAAGACGGCACCGCACATTTTGACGTGGTGGCCAGCGCCGGTGGTACTGGTGCAAACAGTTGGTACCACGTTATTCTTCGGGAAGGCCGTAATCGTGAAGTAAGACGCCTGTGGGAGTCACAAGGAGTACAGGTCAGCCGTTTGATGCGCGTGCGCTACGGACAAGTAACTTTACCACGCGGACAAAAACCTGGGCGTTGGGAAGAGCTACCTGAAAAGGCTGTGGACGTATTACGTCGCACTGTAAGCTTGTCCGCAAAGGCTGGCTTAGCCAGCGGCAAAGGTGACGATAGAAGTAATAGCAGGCTGAGAAGTGATTCTAGTGGTCGCCGATCTACCGGTAGAGGTGCGCCTGACAAATATCCGGGTAAACGAGAATCTCGAAATTCCAAACGGCCGGTGAAAAAACGCCGATAAAAATTTCCCTATACCAGGTTTAATTTCATTTAAACCATTTTCATACAGCCTGACGGTAGGAACGGCTTTAGCCGCGATCAGTAGTAGCACTAAACCCGAGCTTGATCGAGGCTGAAGCCCCTCCTACGTCTGTAATGTTGTGTTTTGAACGGTAATAAAAAGTGCCTGGAAGAACGCAAAACCACAAAAGCGAGCTGATAACACTATATAACATGTTACATGCTCATTATGGCCCTCAACATTGGTGGCCGGGCAACAGCCCTTTCGAGATGATGGTGGGTGCAATACTCACACAAAATACCGCGTGGACTAATGTTGAATACGCCATCAAAAACCTCAAGACTAACCACTGTTTAACACCTCAAAAAATCCTTAATGTCGATATTGCAGATTTGGCAATGTGGCTGAAACCATCCGGTTATTTCAATGTAAAAGCCAAGCGTTTACGTAATTTTTGCCAGTGGCTAGTCAATGCTGGAGGGTTCGATGCCGTATCACAAGTCGAAACAAACACACTGCGTAAACAGCTGTTATCCATTAACGGTGTAGGTCCGGAAACGGCCGATGATATTCTGTTATATGCCTTCGATCGGCCGGTATTCGTTATTGATGCTTACACTCGTCGCTTGTTTTCACGCTTGCAATTGCTGGATGCCAATGAAGGGTATGAGCATTTGCGCCATCAGTTTGAAAAAAACCTGGGCGCCAACGCCCCTTTGTTCAATGAATATCATGCCCTTATTGTTATTCATTCAAAGCAGTCTTGTACAAAAAAGCCTTGTTGTTCAAACTGTTGCTTAACGAGCGTCTGTCCCTCCCGAAGCCTGTAATGATGTTGTTATCTTGTTGGATTTACGCTTGAGAAAAAAGGATCCATGGAATCGTGTTGTTTGTGATGGCCGTCACAAAGTCATTTTTGCTATTTAGATATCGTCGAGACTAATAACAGCCAATTTCATTTGTTCAAACAACATGGGCCATGGTTATGGATGATTCTTCGAGGAAAAATTATTGCAGGGCGCTTTGGGTCAGCGCTTTTGCCCAACGTTCTCCTAAGATTTACCTTGGGTTTGCGGTAGGTTTTATGTTGCTGGGTTATGCTTTTTTGTTGGCGTTTCCCTTTTTCATCATAGAGGGCATCATTGAAGGTACCGCGATTTTTACGGGTGAGGTGAAGACGGTTGGTTCATTCCCTCAGTGGTTAGTCGCGAGTGCCTGGGGGGCGGGGATTGTATTTTGTGTCTTTATGACCCGGCAGGTATTTCAGCTGCATTTTTCACGCATTTCCGGGTTGAGTATTTCCGAAGAAATGGCACCCGCTTTATATGCTTTGGTGTCAAAGGTAAGAAACAGTACCGCTGGGCCGGATATTAAGCAGATCGTCATTACTGATCAGTATGAACTAACCATTGAGGAGACGCCTCGAACCGGTTACCCCATGTGGACGTCCAGTACACTGGTGATTGGGCTGCCCATGTTGCAAACGCTGTCGGAACAACAATTTTATGGTGAGCTTGTGCATCGGTTTAGCCAGTATGCGAGCGGTAAGTTTCACCCTTCTCATTGGCTGTATCGCACCCAGCGACTATGGACACGGTATCTTGAAGTATTAAACAAAC
This sequence comes from Ectothiorhodospiraceae bacterium, assembly GCA_002401775.2. GTDB lineage: Bacteria > Pseudomonadota > Gammaproteobacteria > SZUA-152 > SZUA-152 > SZUA-152. The sequence goes on along the minus strand of NVUB02000149.1, from coordinate 15,084 downwards.
GCCATCGCCTTGGCGATGCACCATTACGCTGGTTTTTTTCTTTTTATGCGCCATTCTTTGAAACGCTGACGCTACCCGCACGCCGCATGGATGAGCTGGCAGGTGATAGTGCCGCGTTAGACTGGATGCATGATAGAGAATATTTTGAATCGGCAAAAAGCAGCATCGTGGCGGATATATTTTTGGATGCTTATTTTTGGCGAAGAATTTATCAGTCAGCACTCGCGAACCCTAGTGCGAAACTGAAACCGTTCACGGAACTGGATGCGATGTCTGGTCATCTTAAGTCAAAAGATTTCCGGAGAAAATGGCTACAGGGAGCATTTGCATCTAATCAGGATTTTTCCAGATCTGTACCTTCTTTACGCATCCGCATGGACAATATGGGACAGTCACAATTGCGTGGTGTACCCATCGTTGAAAAAACAGCCGCTGAGGCTTATCTCGGTGATGTGCGTCATAAGATAGTATCAATTCTTGATGCGCTGTGGCGTTCGACGACACTTTCGTCCTGGAAAGTAAATAACAAACATCGTCATGCTGATTTTGAATCTGTAAAAAAATTAAGTAGAAAATCTCATCAACAGATGTTAACGGCTGAAGAGGTGTGGAGTTATGCGCGGCTTGCAAAGCAATTGCGGGGAGATTCTTTGCGAAAGTCTATCGTTAAATTAATAAAGCGAAATTTGCAAAATTTTACAATAGCAGCGGTGTGTCCGAGTCTTTTTCACAAGGAGGGGAAGTCTGCTCATAATGATTCATAAGGGTTAATAAAGCTTATGAATTAGTGCTTTATAGCGTTTTGCACTGTCTTCGTACTATGCCGCCATCCCGTTAATGAAATTTCGCACGCTGCTTACCTAGCACGTTAACGGTTGATTAAAAAAAGAATTTTGTAATTTCATATTATTCTGCAGCGATTCGAGTGCAGTTACGACCTTCATTTTTGGCTATGTATAACGCTTTATCGGCACGAATGAAAAATGATTTTTCAGTTTCATCAGCTTTGAGAATGGATATACCAAAGCTTGCGGTCATTTTAATCTGATGGCCTTCACAGATACATTCCAGTGCTTCGACATTGCGGCGAATACGTTCAGCTAATTTTTTGACGCCGGTTAATCCGGTTTCTGGCAACAGTACAATAAATTCCTCTCCGCCAAAGCGAAATAACTGATCCGATATTCTAATCGTATCTTCTGCGGTTTCAGTTAATGCCTTAAGTAAACAGTCACCGGTATTATGGCCATAGGTGTCATTGATGTTTTTGAAGTGATCAACGTCAAAAATAATCATTCCCAGGGTACGTTCGTGACGCTGAGCAACTTCTATTTCACGACTGAGAGCTTCATTGAGTGCGGCACGGTTTCCGGTACCCGTGAGCGGATCTTTTTGTGCAGCACGAATAGCTTCCCGATACATCAACGCATTCCGTAACGGATAGAGCAGTGTATTGATGAGTTTTTGCAATGTCTCGGATTCAGTTTTGCTGAATTTTTGTTTGCGGGAAATAATTAAATGGCCGAGCCGTTCGTCCTGAATGGTGAGTTGATACCTCAAACGGTGGCGTGCATTTTTCCCTACGGAAAAAGCACAGTTTTTCGGGTCGTTGGTATAGCCCAGATAATCATGAGCAACAAAGGGTTTAATTTCATGGCTGAATTGGCTGAGCACCTCATCAATATCCAGGCTGGTTTGCAGCTGTTGGGATATCTGCTGCAAGCATTGTTCAAGTGTTGAGCCTGGCCCCGTACTCGGTGGCATGTCGTACAAGCTGACAATTCCGCCTCTGTTGGTGGATATTGGTAAGGGGGTGACGTTGGTGAACTGAGTGTTAGCCATATTGGTTATCTGCCTTTGTGTCATCGACCCGTGACATAAAGCGAATTCTGTGCCAACTTTTGTGCAAAAATTGAAAGTCCAATAAAAACAGTGGGATAAAAGGAATGATTTTTTAACGTGACGTAATACCGTCAAAAAGCCGGCAGACCTTTGCCGTGGCAAACGGCAGCTTTCTAACCAAAAAAAGACTATTATTTGTCACTTTTTACCGCAAGAGTGATTTTGTTGGCGCTATAAATTGGTTGAATAGTGTGTAAAACCTTTATGTATTTCAAGGTATTTAGGCTGAATAGCGGGAGTGTTTTGTGGCCTGGATGCGTGATCCGGTGATGTTATCTTGTGCAGAACTCATCAAGTGCAGATAGACGGGGATAACCGTTGCCGCTTCCGGCAAGCTGTTAGGGTCTTCGCCGGGAAAAGCCAGGGCGCGCAGACGACTGCGAATGGGCCCGGGGTCAATGCTGTTGACACGGATTGCGGTATTTTCCGCTAGTTCATCAGCGAGGGTTTCTACCAGGTTCTCAATGGCAGCCTGGGCTACACCGTAAGCCCCCCAATAGGCCTGGCCCCGATGGCCGACTTCACTGGTGCTGAACAGGATAGCGGCACTGCCGGATGCTTTTAATAGTTCAAGACAAGCCCGCGTGAGCAACATGGGAGCGGTGAGGTTGATCTGTAACACCCTGGACCACAGGGGTAAGTCATAGTGTTCAATGGGCGTCAAACTTCCGATGCTGGCGGCGGCGTGCACTATACCGTCCAACCTGCCGAATTCATCCTGAATTAATTTGGCGACATTGTGAAACTCGGTGGCCGTCGCACTGGCAAAGTCCAGCGGACAAATAGCCGGTTTAGGATGGCCAGCGGCAATGATGGCATCATAGGTTTTTTCGAGGGGGGGCAGGGTGCGTCCCAATAACACAACGCTTACCCCTTGAGCCGCAAGCGCGATGGCGGTAGCACTGCCGATGGCTCCGCCAGCGCCGGTAATCAGTATTACGCGGTTATTTGGGGGGAGGGCTGGGGGTGAACTTGGTGTGCCGTTCATCGTTTTTCCCGTGCCTGGCGTCGTTCACGCATCAGCAATTGAGCACTTTGTAATCCACTGCGAACAGCACCTTCCAGTGTTGCGGGTAACCCCACATCCGTGTAGTCACCCGCAAGGTATAAGCCTTTAACGGGTGTTTTTGCAGGAGGGCGATAGTGTTGAATGTTGACGGTACTGGCAAAAGTCGCGCGTTTTTCGCGAATAACGTGCTGGGAAAGCGGGGCAGGCCATTTAGGATGCTGTGCGGCCAGTTCTTTTGCGACTATCCCGCATAATGTGTCGTTGTCCCATTCCAGGTGCTCGCCGGTTCCGCTAATGACGATTGCCATCAGGCCGGGTTGGCCATATAGACTCCGATCAAAAACCCACTGACTGACGGTATTTAACGATCCGCGCAACCAACGCCCGAGGCGTACCTTTTTGTCGTACTGCAAATAAACAGTGCAAATGGGCCGATGCTGAATATGCTCGATTTGTTCCGCCGTGGCTTTCAGTGTCGGGTGCGATTTAATCAGGCGTTTGGTAATGGTGTGAGGTGTTGCCAGGATGACCTGTTGTGCCGCCTGGGGGCCACTGCTAAGGACGACACCGTTAATGCAGTTATCCTGAATATTGAGGCGAATGACCCGTTGCCCCAACCTTACACTGCCTTTACGGGTTTCAATGTAGTCGGATGCAGGCTCTGGGAAAATTTCGCCCAAATTGCTTTGTGTGAGTAACAAGTCTGAATCACGACGGGTGTGGCTAAAACTGTCACTCAGGGTACGTAAAAAAAGTTTTGCCGAGGCTTCGTGAATATGCGTATTGAGGGCGCCCAGACAGAGTGGTTCCCACAGGGCGGTGATCAGTGTTTTCGATTGCCGATGTTTTTGCAAAAACACTTCAACACTGCAATCTTCTTCAATGGAAAAATTATCACGCTGTAATATCCGGCTGAAGTTCAGAGCGGACAAACGATCCCTAAATGATAAGCCTTTAGTGGTAAACAATCCCCAGGCCAGATGAAAAGGGGCCGGTAATTTTGCAGTCGTTAAGGTAATGGACTTTTCGCCGGGACGAAACCACTGCAACGATAATGCCTGGCGCTTAAGAATATCCTTTTCATCAAGGCCGATTCTTCTCAGTATGTCCAAGGTGGCTTCGTAAGCACCTAACATTAAGTGTTGGCCGTTGTCGACATACATATTGTTGGCATTAACGCTACGGGCCCGCCCGCCAAGCTGCTTGGCAGACTCCAGTAGTGTGACGGGTATTTCGTGCCGCACAAGCTCAACGGCGGCAGCCAGTCCCGCCCAGCCGCCACCGACAATAATCACCGGATCTTCTTTTTTAGTGGAGTTCATTATGCGTGGGATATTTTTTTGTGGCGGCTTTTTTCATTACGGGCAGTGCGCCAGGCAATCCATAGTTTACGCAGCGGGCTCAAAGAGGCGCGTTGTTTTAACACCTGGCAGCTGTCTTTTTCGATGGCGTGAAGCACAGTACGGTATATGTTGGCCATGATAATACCGGTACGTTGAGAATAACGGTCAGCCTCGGGCAGTAAGGAAAAGGCCTTGTCGTAATATTCGTTGGCACGCTTTGCCTGGAAATCCAGTAGCTGTTTCATGTTGTCACTACAGCGGTTTTCTAAAATGTCTTGTTCATTAAGGCTAAATTTTGCCAATTCATCTTGCGGTAAATAGATTCGTCCGAGTTCGGCATCTTCTTTCACGTCACGCAGGATATTAGTGAGCTGAAATGCCAGGCCGAGGTTGTGAGCGTATTCCAGCGTATTGCGGTCTTTAAAACCAAATATCTCTGCGGCCATTAAACCCACGATACTCGCGACGCGGTAACAATACAGGTTGAGCTCTGCAAAAGTCGCGTAGCGATTCTTTTCCAAATCCATTTCCATGCCGTCGATCATTTCCAAGAAGTGCTCTTTGGGCAGGTTGAAGTCTTTGGTGATGCCAACTAATGCCTGGCAGACGGGATGGTTGGGTTTGCCGTCGAAGGTGCTGGCGATCTCGGCACGCCACCAGCTGAGTTTAGTGCGGGCGATATCGGTGTCATGGCATTCGTCCACGACGTCATCAACCTCCCGGCAAAAGGCGTAAACGGCTGTAATGGCTTTGCGTTGAGCTTCAGGTAAGAACATGAAGCTGTAATAAAAGCTGGAACCGCTTTTGGCGGTTTTATCCTGGCAATATTCATCGGGCGTCATGGGCGTAGCATCACAGACTGGAGGGTAAAGGTTAGGTTTAAGGGCATGGAAATTATGGGGAGGTGATTGAAGTATATGGGCATACGCATATTTTGGCACATTATACGACACTTTAAACACAACAACATGCACAACGACAAGTACAACGATGCATCTTCAAAATATCGCCTCAATCGAGGTGGAGCCAGCACAGAATTACTGACAGAAAGGTGTGGGTAATCAGGGTGGGCAAATACTTTTGCATTTAAATTGTCAATAGGCCCGGTGGCGGTCTTGGTATTACAAACTACTGGTTCATTTGTATGTTTTTAGGGGTAGACGAATAGGATTTCCGAGGCAGCGTTTGGGACAAAAGTGACGGCGTGGACTGAAACCAGCAAAGCCCAATAAATAACCGGTGATTTCATTGGCTGCGATGGATAAGCATTATCAGGTCAATAGTTTTACAGTATCGCAACCACGGGTTAAATGTTTTCAGTTTTGGACCGAAGTATCTCATGACAAAAATTTAATACGACATCGCGTAGTGTGGCTTTCACTTTGGAAGATCAGGCTATGCACAAGACTTTGGGTCAGGGATAAATACATGATTGTCGACTACACCGAGAGCGTGGAAGAAGCCACGCAAATTGCACGTGTTGCTTTACCATTAGCGAATAAATACGCATTGCCCGCAAATCCGGTTAATTATGCGGTACTTTACGAGTATGTTGCCGGGCAAAACTCTGAACTGAATGCGGTACTGGACCAATTGCGGGAAGCCAAAAAGGAGCTAACTAGCGATCAATTGCAGGCGCTGTACCAGCGTTTTGTTGATAGTGGTGATGAGCAGGTGATTAATAATGTGCGCCAGGCGTTGGCAGGCATTATGGCTTCTACCATAGGGTCTCTGGATAAGGTTGAACAGGAATCGCAATCTTATCAGGCCAGTTTAGGGGATGCCGCTAATCAATTAGCGAGTGGCAAGGGGGCAGAAAGCCCTGTTGATGTTATTGCCAAACTCATTGAAGAAACGCTGCGAATGCAGGAAACCAGCAAAACATTGCAAGATGAACTGGAAAAAACCAATAAAGACTTAATGCAGTTACGAACCGATTACAAACGTGTTCGGCAAGAATCATTGATTGATCCCTTAACCGGCATTCAAAACCGCCGGGCTTTTGATGAATCCCTCTCCGAAAACTGTACCCAGGCCGGGGCGAGCCATCAGCCCTTGTGTTTATTATTGGTTGATATCGATTTTTTTAAAAAAGTAAATGATACACATGGCCATGTTGTCGGTGATGCCGTGCTCAAACAAGTGGCGAATGTGATCAACGATACGGTACGGGGTGGTGATGTGCTGGCGCGCTATGGTGGCGAAGAGTTTGCGGTACTGCTTCCCAATACTCCAATGGACGGGGCTGAGCGAGTTGCAGACAATATTTGCAATATAGTGCGTAATTGCAGCATGAATCAATTATCAGTTGGCGCCGAAATCGGACGTATTACCGTGTCGGTGGGCGTCGCTCAATTTCATTCAAGCGAATCGGGCGAAGCGTTTGTTGTGCGTTCGGATACGGCTTTATATCGAGCAAAAGAAAGTGGTCGTAATCGGGTATGCACACATACCTTTGAAGCGAAAGTTGAACAGGCCGTCGACGTTTAATACAGAGATTAATACAGAGATTAATACAGAGTTTAACGGGTTTGATCAGGCTGTTCGATAATTTATAGGGCTCGCAATACCATCCTAAACCAGTCGCGTTTGCTGAGGCGTGGTCGGGAGAATAAATCGTTTTGCTGTTTTTCCAGTAACTCCAGTACCCGTAATCCACCATTAATCATCAATCGAAGTTGAAAACCGAAGCGGCCCCCCACGGCTCGACCTAGGGGCTTTCCAAATAGCATTTTTTCCCGGGCGTGATGAATTTGCTGCTGAATGAGCCGAAAAAAGGCCTCGTCGCTGCGTTTTTCCTGGAAATGTGTTTCGTTGACATTACATGTTTTCAGGTCAGCTTGCGGCAGATAAATACGATTGTTTTCGGTAAAGTCCTGCTCGATGTCCTGTAAAAAATTAATTAATTGTAAGGCGCTGCAAATGGCGTCAGATTGTTGAAGATTTATTTCTGAGTCGGTGCCCATTAAATGCAGCAGCAGACGGCCTACGGGGTTCGCGGAGTAACGACAGTATTGCCACACGTCATCAATATCGCTAAAGCGGGTTTTGGTGACATCCAGGCGAAATGCAGTAATCAGGTCATGGAACAGTGGTAATGGCAGATTGTGTTTTTCAATAACGTCGGCCAGTGCGATAAAAATAGGGTGTTCGATGGTTTCGTCATTGGCGATGGCGTCCAGGTAATCATCATATTCTTTGAGTTTTGTGAGACGTGTCTCGGCATCCCAATCCCCTTCGTCGGCAAAATCATCGGCCGTCCGCGCAAAGGCGTAAATGACACTGATAGGCTGGCGTAATTTTTGGGGTAATATAAAAGACGCTACCGGGAAATTTTCGTAATGGTTGCGTACCATTTTTTGGCAAAAGGCATAGGCGTCAGCTAATTTTTGAGGGCCGCTGAGTGCCTGCTGATGTGATGTTGTCGCTTGTTGGGAATGGTTAGTTGCCATATTATGTAATTGGTCTATGCGCCTGTTTTTGCCATTTTTTATTAAAGCAAGGTTTTTGAAATGAAGGAAGGGATAAGCTCATGTTAGGAATATTGGGAATCAGAAAATATATTATCGGTATGTTCGTCGGGTTAATAGTGGGGCTGTGGTTAGGTGTCAATATTGGCCATGACCGTGCTTTACTCTCAAACCCCTTCGCTGAACCCGGTTTGCAACAGAAAGCCAAGAGCGTCGCTTTAGATGCTATGGAAAAAGCCAAAAAGGCCGCTCAGGATAGCCTTTCAAACTAAGTTGCACTGTCATCATGGTCATCATGGTCGTCATGGTCATCAAGGTCGCCATGTATCTCATGAAAAACTATCATTTATATTGATTATTCAACAATTTCCTGGGTTTCCGGTGTACGCGCCGCCGTTTCGATTTGATCAATATGTGTCACCGTTTTTTTAGTGGAAATACCCATTTCGGTAAACTTGCGAGCGCTGGGCAATATGCGAGTATCAAAGGAGGCAACGGCTTTGTTGTAGTGTTGCACGGAACTATTGAGGTTTTTACCCATTTTACCCAAATGTTCGGCAAAGGTCGCCAGCCGTCCATATAAATCTTCGCCCACCTCTTTGATGTGTTCGGCATTCTCTGCCAGGGACTCCTGTCGCCAGCCGTAAGCCACTGCCCGTAACAGCGCCACAAAACTGGTCGGCGTCGCGAGAATCACTTTTTGCTGCATGGCATCTTCTAGCAGCTGGTAATCATTATCCAGTGCCGCACTCAAAAACTGATCGCCGGGAATAAAGAGCACAACAAAATCCGGTGCGTTTTTGAACTGATTCCAGTAGCCCTTGGTCGCTAACTCCTGCACACGTTTACGCACGTTTTTAGTGTGGCGGGCCAGGTGTGCTTCACGCGCCTTGTCATCAGTAGCTTCAACGGCGGAAAGGTAGGCGTCTAATGGCGTTTTGACATCTACCACAATTTCGCGTCCTCCGGGCATTCGCACGATCATGTCGGGACGCATGGCACCGTCTTCGGTCTGGGTGTGTTCCTGCTCAAAAAAATCACAGTGTTCTACCATGCCTGCCAGTTCAGCCAGACGCTTGAGAGTCATTTCCCCCCACTGGCCGCGCACTTCGGGACGACTCAGGGCTTTCACTAGGTTGCGAGTTTCCCCCTGTAATGCCTGCTGGGTTTGCGTCATTATTTCCAAGTGTTGAGTGAGCGCACCATAGGCTTCTTTACGTTCATTCTCCATAGAGCGAATTTGTTTTTCGGTTTTTTCCAGCGCGTCCTTTATCGGTTTGACCAGGTTTTCAATGGCCTGCTCCTTTTGAGTCAGTTCACCCTGTGCCTTGGCCTGAAACTGTTTGAGGTTTTCCTGAGCCAATTTTAGAAATTCTTCGTTATTTTGCTTAAGCGCCTGGCTGGAAAGATTGCCGAAGGTTTCGGTTAATTGTGCACGAGCTTGTTCTTGGACTTTTTCAAGCGCCTGAAGCTTGTCTGCCTGAGCAGTACGCTCCATATCCAGCGTGGTTTTTAATTCAGTGTTTTTTTCAGAAAGCTCGGCGATACGTCGTTGGGAGCGCAGATAAATAAAAGCGCCACCCAGAAGCGCGGAAAGAAACGCAATGAATATAATCATAAAAAAGGGAATGTCTGAGGTCATTTTTAACGGCTAGTATTTATAGTAATAAAACGAAATGTCTGTTTGCTTCATTAAGTGCTCAGTGCTAAGTGAAAAAATACCATATGAATCTTTCTCTGCGCCCTTTGCGTCTTTGCGGCCTCTGCGTTGCCAACACTGAATCAGTTTTAACCTTAAAACCGTAGGTCAGGTTACGCCGTTACCTGACAGCAAGCGAGCGATAGACTACCAGATTACGAAGCTATTTGGCCTTTTTCTCAATTGCACTTCCGCCTGTCACGTAGCTTCGCAACGTGACCTACAGGGTTGTTTTAACATGCTGAGTGCTGAGTGCTGAATGTCGGGTGCTAAGTACTCAGTGAAAAAATATCATTCTAATCTTTCTCTGCGTCCTTTGCGCCTTTGCGGCCTCTGCGTTTACAACTCGTAATCTATTAAAACCTCAAACCTTGTCATTATTAAGTGCTAAGTGCTAAGTGCTAAGTGCTGAGTGGAAAATCGTACTAACTGTTTCTCTGTGCTCTTTTTGCCGTTTGTGTTTATTGGTTGGTGCTGCTGTCTATTGATTTGAATTCAGCCATTCCTGTATTGCCTCTGGGCTATGGTGTGCCATATCCGCTCCCCACTCATGAGGTTGGTCGGTGTCCGCGATATAACCAAATAAGGCGACGATGGTTTGCATTCCTGCACGTCTACCGGCTTCGATGTCACGCTCTGCATCGCCGATGTACACGCAGTGTTGTGCATCGCTACCGGCGAGTTTGCAGCCATGCAGAATAGGCTCTGGATGCGGTTTGTTATTGTTACAGGTATCACCACTGATGATGCAAGCTGCGCGCTCACTTAAGCCCAGTGCTTTCATTAAAGGTTCTGTCAGCCAGCCCGGTTTATTGGTGACCACACCCCAGTTCATGCCTTGCTGTTCGATGTTATTGAGCAATGCCGCCATGCCGGGGAATAACGTCGTTTCCCGTGCAATATTATCGCGATAAACGTCCAGCAGCTTCAGTCGTAGTGCATCGAATTCAGGGTGGTCGGGTTCCATGCGAAAACCTAGCCGAATAAGGGCGATGCCGCCGTGCGAAACCGCAGGGCGTATCTCTTCAAAAGGCAGAGGATCGTGGCCGTTCTCAATGAGCACCTGATTCAGTGCATAAGCGAGGTCAGGTGCCGTGTCGGCCAGTGTGCCATCGAGATCAAACAGCACCGTTTTGATGTTTAAGTCGGTCAAAAGATTGGCCAGTGACTGTAGGGTGGGCATTGCCCACCGTTTCTTGATGATATTAGATGTGTTCCGGGAAATAACGCAGAGGCCGCTGAGGCGCAGAGACGCGGAGATAAAAATCTGTTTCCTCTGCGTCTCCGCGTCTCCGCGACCTCTGCGTTCACAACACTCAACTCAAAAAAATAGCGATTAGTGGGAATGACAGGACTCAAATCAAATGCCATCACGGGTGCAATGCGCCAGATAATTTATGTCGAGATCTTTGCCCAGTGAATAGTGTTGCGTCAGTGGGTTGTAACTCATGCCCGTGAGATCGTGCATTTTAAGGCCAGCGTGGCGCGCCCATCCTTCCATTTCCGAAGGGCGAATGAATTTCGCGTAGTCGTGCGTGCCTTTGGGTAACAGGCGCAGCAGGTATTCGGCTCCGATAATGGCGAATAAATACGATTTTGGATTACGGTTAATAGTGGAGAAAAATACCGTGCCACCCGGTTTCACCAATTGCGCACAGGCGGCGATGACGGAAGACGGGTCGGGTACATGTTCGAGCATTTCCATGCAGGTCACTACGTCGTATTGGGCGGGGTGTTGCTCGGCCATTTGCTCGGCGGTAATTTGCTGGTAATCGACATGAACACCCGATTCCAGTCCGTGCAATTTAGCGACAGACAAGGGGGCTTTACCCATGTCGATGCCGGTGACTTTCGCTTTTTTTACCGCCATGCTTTCCGCAAGAATGCCACCGCCGCAGCCGATATCAATAACCGCTTTTCCCGCTAAGCCACCACAACGCTGCTCGATATAACCCAAACGCAAGGGGTTAATTTCATGCAGTGGTTTGAACTCACTTTGTGGGTCCCACCAACGCGAGGCCAGCGCCTCGAATTTGGCTATTTCAGCAGGATCGGTGTTGCTGTGCGCACTACCAGAGTGATCGTTGGTGTTAAAAGTCGTTTCGGTCATGCTGGTAGTTTACAACATCACTGACCTCAGTGTCTTACGGGGGCGTTTTGCCGGTTTGGGTATTCGGGGTATAGACAAGCGACTCTGGATAAAAGGCGTGCCAGGCAAACCAGTAACCCGTGGTGCTTGGCAGTAATGTGTCTGCCTGACCACCGCCAAAGTAAACCCGACCGCTGCGGTTGGCGGCATCAAACACGATGGGGATGCTTTGGCCGCCGATCTGATTAAGAAACTCTCCATGTGCGTTATATGCGTCGCCACTTACCGCCTGATATAGCATTGAAAAAGGGTAGGCCTTGGTAACACCATTGATTTCAACGCCAATGCCCCATTCCTTGGGGTGGAATGGGTATACATTTACTGTAAATACCTTAAAGGTAAACACAGCAAGGATTTTAGGGTGGTTTTTGTATGACGCTAAATTAACGGCATCGGTGGGACTCCCAATAGGGCTCCCAAAAGCGGTAATTTCCAAGGTATGCAGGGATGCAGGTTAAAAAGGGCTTATCTATCTGTTGGACTTTTGTAAAAAGATAGGGAAGGGTATGACCAAGAGAGAAGGTGAATCGACCCATTTTATCCCTGCATCCCTGCAAGAACGGTTAAATAGCGATCAATTTGCAGGGTGTGGACAAGAGAGATAGGTGGAATCGTTCATTTTATCCCTGCATCCCTGCAAGAATGGTTAAATAGACACACAAAAAAACCCCGAAGCGTTGTAGCGCCTCGAGGCTCTAACCACGACGATATAGGGGTATCGCAATGGCTCACACTCAGTTTACCAAAATTCCTACCGGCACGGTGTCAATATCATGCCGGGGGTCAATCACACAAAGTGTTATCCAGCGGATAATTCCGACAGGCGAAAGATTTACCCTGCGCGATACCGGGCAACCAGGCCTTATTCTTCGTGTCGGCGCAAGTGGGACGCTTTCCTGGGCCTTTGACTACCGGGATCGTAATAATAAGCGGCAAACCTACAACCTTGGCCCAGTGGCTCGATATTCACCGCGAGACGCCCGTAATGAAGTTAGGCGGCTGGCAGGTAGTGATCCAGCCAATGATAAGCGGCAGCGGAAGCTGTTAATTGAGACGGCTAAAGATTCTCTTGAAGCTGCAAAAAAGCGAACGTTAAGAAAATACCTTGATGGCAAATACTCCCGTGAAATTTTATCTCGCGCGAAAGCTGGCGAGGGCGCTAAAAAGATGATTGTCTCTGCATTCGGTAGACTGCTGGATACTGACATGGAATTACTTACAGTTGATTCGATGATGAATATTGTTATTGAGTTACGAAACCAGGGTTTGAAACCTCAGTCAATTAATCGGTATCGAACGGCGTTGATGGCATTACTTAACTGCGCCGTAAAACACAAGGTCATTCATAAGAATCCGCTATTACCTTGGGAAAAGGAGCCGGTGGAAAACGATAGACGTGTCCGTTGGCTTGGGCAGAACGATGGTATTGAAAACGTCCTTGGTTCAAGTGGAAGTGTGATCGGTGAACGGGAGCGGTTTCATCGAGCCCTTAAAAACCAGCCACGCTATATTCAGGTTATGATTCAACTTGCGCTGAATACCGGCATGAGACGTGGTGAGATTTTCCAGCTTACCTGGGGAAGTGTTGATACCAGCAACCGCCACGTAACCATTAAGGCGGCTACCTCTAAGGCATCAAAGACCCGGCACATTGCGCTTAATTCCTTCGTGTCCAGCTTACTTGACGTTTGGAGAACCGAAAGCGATACATTGTTTAGTCACGAAAGTCTGGTATTCCCTAGCCCTTACGCAGCCCACAAAAGACGAAAACCGAAACAGATTAAAGACATCAAGCACACATGGGCCAACCTGGTTAACGAGGCACAGCTTGCTGATTTTAGGTTTCATGATTTGCGCCACGATTTTGCTAGTCGGCTAGTGCAAGGCGGTGTTTCGTTGGCTCAAGTTAAGGAATTGCTTGGGCATAGCACTGTGCTACTTACCGAGCGATACAGTCATTTAGCCCCGAGACAGCTAAGTGATGCCGTTGAAATGTTGGTTTAATTTATCGAGAATATCCAGTTTTAGAGTACAATGTACAAACCAGTCCTAGCTTTAGCGGGCGAAAAAGCGGAACCCTACCGCTCTGGATTGGTGTCTATTTTTAGGGGTACACGTAAGGGGTGTGTTGATGTCCAAACTTATTGATGAAATTGAGTTCCGCCGTCTGATTGGTGAACAGCTAGATATAACGTCTTCAGATTCATTTTATATCGTATCCCGTGGGGGTATTGAAGCAAAACCAACGCCACAAGAAGACCTGGATAGTCTTTGTCAGAGTGAAATAGCAATCCTAAAAGAATTTGAACGTGATGCCCTCCTGAAATTTCCTTGCACTAAAAAGCAATTCCTTGCCTGGGCGGAGCTTCAGGGTGGTATCTATTTGCCTGACGGATTCGAGGAAGGTAAGGCCAAGGAAGAAACTACAGTTCGGGCGTCATATCTTGTGGATTTTTTCAGGTCGGCTATTCAAAAAAATCAGCAATTAAAAGAGTCTGGTGAGACCGGGTTTCTTGATTGCACAGGTAAGACATTGGACTGTTATTTTTTTCCTAGAGATTTTTATACAGCTGTAAGCGATAAATACCCAACATACGCACGGCACCATTGGAAAGATGTGGACAAAACTAAAGTTCTTACCGGGTTAGGTTATTCTTATATCCGCTTTTATGCCGAGAAGGCAAAAAAATGTAAAGATTCACCTGAAAGAGAAAGCTTCATAGAATGGGCTAAATAGCTCACCACCCCAATCAGCAATGGTGGAGACTTCATTCTCCACCACTTTTTATTTTATTTATTTCCCCAGCCTCAGGCCGCTAATCCACTGCATTTAAAGGTGGAGAGTTAGCATTGCCTAGATTTTTCTCCACCGTCCACCATTTTCATACCGTTGCGTTTCATAAATAATCGCCTGCACATCCATAAACAAAGGCGAATCGAAATGCAGTCAGTCACGCAAGTTTCAAAGCTTTTAACCGTCAAGGATATCGTTGGTGATCCCAATGCAACCCCGCCAACCGAAGCGCTTTTACCCTTACGGCGCACGACGCTTTGGAAACTTATTAAGGCTGGCAGCTTCCCGAAACCTTCCAGCTTCGAGAATACCCGTGGGCTATTCTGGCGCGCGGAGGATATCCAAAAATTCATTAATGACTCGGTGGCGCAGGACGCGAATGTGTCCCCAAGGTGAAGCTGTGAGTGACGAAAACGAAAATATCACTGAGTTAATTCAACCCCGCCGAATGACCGAAAAAACAGCCGCGTTTTATGTCGGGCGTAGCGTTTATTGGCTGCGAAATACTCGCAAAGATGATGACGGACGTGAGGCTGTTGGCGATCCTAGGCTGGGGCCGCCGTATGTCCGCGACGGCAGGACGCCGTTTTATTTCCGCGAGGATTTAGATTTGTGGCTCGACCAGAAAAAACTAAAAAAATAAAGACAAAAAAATGCCCACAACCGCTGAGACAGTGTGGGCAAAACAACAATACGTGAGGGAGATGTTAGCACGTTT
>NVUB02000148.1 GCA_002401775.2 Ectothiorhodospiraceae bacterium | reverse complement strand
TTTGAGGTTTTTTGAGGTTTTTTGAGGTTTTTTGAGGTTTTTTGAGGTTTTTTGAGGTTTTTTGAGGTTTTTTGAGGTTTTTTGAGGTTTTTTGAGGTTTTTTGAAAATATAATAATATTTTCAAAAAACTCTGGATATTTACCGGTTTTATAAAAACATTAAAACCAAACGCAAAGCCGCAAAGACACGAAGATCGCAACGTTTATTCAGGCCTTATCACTCAGCACTCAGCACTCAGCACTCAGCACTATTTTCCCCCTCAGTCCTTAGCACTTAGCACTTAGCTCCTCAACGCCTTTGCGTTGGATATTATATTTACTGCGGTGAAACGATATTAAAAACCTTCCCGCCCAGGTCCACGACGTACAGTTCTCCGGCTCGGTCTTCTGCAAAGGATGAAATATTCAGTCCGCTTTTTATTAGCAATTGTTTTTGGTAACGCCCGTCACCGGTTGGGGGTAACCCCCATATTTTTCCGCTACAAAAATCTGCAAACAAATACACGCCGTATAATGCGGGGAATGTTTTGCCTCGGTAGACATAGCCGCCTGTGACGGAACAGCCATCGTCGTGAGAATATTCTGCGATGGGCTCACTCAACCCTTTGCGTTTACAGCCGTCGGAATAACAATGCGCGCCTTCTCGCAGGTTCCAACCATAGTTGGCGCCACGAGTGACGATGTTAATTTCTTCCCAGGCATTTTGCCCAACATCGGCCAACCACAATTTGCCCGTCTGACGATCAAAACTCCAGCGCCAGGGGTTTCGCAGTCCGTAGGCATAAATTTCTGGTTTGCCGCCTTCTTTTACAAAGGGATTATCGGGGGGTATTTGATATGTCTTTTCATGATTAACCTCACCACTAACATCACCAGTGACATGCAATCGTAATATGGACCCCAGTAACGTTTGCGTGTTTTGGCCGTTGCCTTTGGGGTCCCCTGCCGAGCCGCCGTCGCCCAGCCCCCAATAAAGATAACCGTCTGAGCCGAATTGCACGTTGCCGCCATTGTGGTTGGAATAGGGTTGCGCTACTTCAAGCAGGATACGTTCACTATCAGGTTCCAAGGTACGTCCCCCGTCTATGCTGTGCCAGCGTGATAGCACGGAGATTAATGGTGAGCCTTTTTTGGTGTATGACAGGTACACACGACCATTACGCTCAAACTGAGGATCCAGCGCCATGCCCAACAGCCCGGCTTCATTTGGACCAGACTCCACCCATCGACCTAAATCGACAAACGTGCTGGTTTGTAGTGTTGCCCCGAATTGCTGCAATCGCAGCACCCGACCAGCCTGCTCCACAACATACCAAATACGAGGCAATGTCGTTCCCCGGAATTTTTCAGTCGCCACCGGTACAAAGGGTGCTTCCAGCAACGCAAGGGGTTTGCGCATCGAAACCGTCGCAAAAACTCTTTCCAACGCTATTTCAGGAAAACCATTATTACTAGCACCATTACTCGCACTATCATTGGCACTGGCATAGCCCACACCCAATAGCCAACTCGCAACACTGAACAGCAACCAAACCAAACTCCTAATCAACATCGGCATTTTATGTTCCCTCATTGTTAACGAGTGCTGAGTTCAGAGTGCTGAGTCCTTGGCCCTCACGCTTAGCACTCAGCACTTAGCACTCAGCACTCAGCACTTTTTATAACCCGTAGATCATGTTGCGAAGCTACATGATCTACGAAAACCAGTCCTCACTCCTTGCACTTAACCTTTGACCGTAGGGTGTACCCTCTGAGGCATAAAGGCATGCTTTTTAATGCCCACGCATGACATACGCTCAGCGAAAATCAGCCCACGCAGATAATCCTCGAACTCAGTCCTTAGCACTTAGCACTAATCACTTATCACTGGCCAAGCATTGCCAGAAACCGGCCGTCCTATTAGACTGACGGGCTGATTTTGTCGCTGTTGGGGGCTTTTTAAGGTTTTTTATGCGATGAGCTTCCTGAATTGGCCATTTTCCATCATTTTCACGATTTTCTATACGGGTTTCTAATGAGTACAAGCGAAATAAGCAAAGGTTCGGCCATCAATTTTGAGCCGCTGCGTCATATGGAGTCCTTTACTAAGGATATGTTCAACCGGATTATTGATTTCCAGGAGAGGAAGCACCATGCCTGGAATACTAATCTTTCGTTTGAGGCTCGGATTAAAGGCTTACCACTGCACAATCTGATCTTCAGTAACCCGGACCGTGATCCTGCTACGCATAGCGCGACGGTGGCGCCCTATTTTCCGTTGCGTGAGGAGATGCAAAAGTTTGCCTTTTATATCCGCCAGTTAGGTGACTCCCCTGTGGTCTGTGATCTTTTCCCTGGCAATGGCTTTATCGGTAGCCTGCTTGGCGGTGAACTCGGTGGTGACGTTAACGATAGCACAGTGCTCGGCCTGGAAAATTTTGCCGAAGAGAGCAGCCCTAACCAAATCGAGTCTTTTTTGGATGCGGAGCATTTCAGTTACTCTAGCGAGGCGCTTGCAAAACTTAATTGCGATGCTGCGCTGGTGTCCTGGCCGCTTTCTGGTAGCAACCCCAGTACTGAACTAACCCTGCGCCAGACTAAAATAATCATCTACATTTTCACCCAGCACGCGGATGAAAAAACCCAGCAAAGACAAACCGGCAGCGACGAGATGATTACCACTCTGGGCGAACATTATCGGCTTATCGATAGCTGGGACGTGGTGCGACCCAAAGATATTCTGCACGACGTATGGCCCGACATGACCCCGTCCATTGCCGAAACCCGACATGTGCATATCTATGCACACAACTCCGTTGGCGATCTACAGCCTGCTCAGGGCTTACCGCCCGTGCAGTGTTATGACTGGGAAAAAGACCTGCAAATGGCTTTGTTGGCGCTTCAGGCGAAATCAGACGTAGAAGGTCGAGGGTTTCCTACCTGAGCACTTCTGAGACTGACATGCCCCTGGCCATTACCCTTTCTGGCTTGGAAAATGCCGCCGATTTAGCGCAATTGCAAGCCCTCGCCCAGAAACTGAGCCTGCCAATATGCGATATTTCCAAGCCGGGAGCCTGCGCTCCCAGCCGCTTTTCGCTGTCCTTTATCAATCAACCCTCGTTAATTGCCCTCTCGCTAACCGCGTCATCCGCAAGGGAAACACCGCTGTTATCCGAAAATGCTGAGGAGCCTCACTTAGCAACAAACAGCCTGGGGACAAATGATTCAGAGACGGATAGCGCTGAGATGGACTTTGCGGGATACTCTACCCACAGCAGCAAAATTCTTGCCCTCAGCAGCACACGGGAAGAATTCAAAGGCAACATTCACATCGACTTTGTGCATGGAAAGTTGGGGCATCGCCGTGAGTTTGGCGGTGGCCGCGGACAACCTCTGGCCAGGGCCATTGGTCTTAAGCACGGTGCTAACCCCACCGTGGTCGATGCCACAGCGGGCCTGGGCCGGGATGCGTTTGTGCTTGCCAGCCTCGGCGCTCAGGTCACCATGATCGAACGCTCGCCCATTTTGGCCGCGTTACTCGACGATGGGCTAAAAAGATTAGCCGCTGAACTTGGGTTTTCAGAACCTGGACTTTCAGACATTGCCGAGCAACAACTACACTTGGTACATGCCAATGCCATTGAGTGGTTGCAGAACCAGACAGAAAACCGGCCCGATGTTGTCTACATGGACCCCATGTACCCGCATCGCAGCAAAAGTGCATTAGTTAAAAAAGAAATGCGCGCCCTGCGGGCTCTGGTAGGCGATGACGAGGATTCCGCCCTGCTGTTACAGGCCGCCAGATGTTGTGCGCTAAAACGTGTGGTGGTGAAACGGCCAAAAGGTGCGCCGTTAATCGGCGACGGTAATAACCCCGTGAAACCCAGCGGCAATGTTCAGTCCAAGAATACACGCTATGATATTTATTCCGTAATTCCCAGCGTATAATCAGTTTCTGATCTGCTGTCCCTGTCCTTGAACGATATTACTGGCGGGGTTTTAGATTTGTAGGGCGGCTACCGCCGCGAGAACGGTAACACGGCATTCGCGGCTGAAGCCGCTCCTTACGTTACAGAACATTACGTTACAGGACATTACGTTACAGGACATCGTTACAGAACATGTTGTAGAAGCATATACTGACGCTACATCCAAAGACGATAAAACACATTACGAACACCTTAGCAGGACTTAAATACGAATGAGCACCCACAAAAAATACGACCTCCGCATTGTCAAAAACACCGTCGCCGGTAAAGACACCTGGACAGCCGAAATCACCCGTCGAGTCACCACCAAAAAAACCACAGTTTCTAAAAGCCAGGATGGTTTTGCAACGGAAGCCGAGGCCAAATCCTGGGGTGAAAAAGAGTTAGTCGCCTTTTTAGAAAATCTCACCAATCGCAACAAACGTGACTTCGCACAACATCTCAAAAACAAAAAAGAAAAAGTGGCGCGTGACGACGCTTACAAACAACGGAAAAAGGATGCCGAGAATACCGATGTAGCCGATGCCGATGTAGCGGGAACGGATACTGAAGATGCGGATCTTGACGAGCAGGATTCTAAAATTTACGATTCATACAATTCTGGCTCTGACAGTTCGGACTCAGACAGCTCGAACTGAAACTGCCCCATGACAAACGCCATAAACGAACATCAGGCTAATAATCCGCTGCATGGCATGTCGCTGGAGAAAATTGTCACTGATCTGGTGGAACACTATGGCTGGGAAGCGTTAGGCAACCGTATCAATATCCGCTGCTTCACCAGTGAGCCTTCAATAAAGTCCAGCCTGAAGTTTTTACGTAAAACCGACTGGGCAAGAACGAAAGTGGAAAACTTATATATCGCCACTCAAAAGAGCCTATGGAAGCAGTAAGACAACGTCCAGAGCCACTATCATAAAGCGAAGCGATAAGACTTAACGCAACGGCAAACGCAAAGAAATACAACTAAAAAGGATTTTCTTTGCGGCCTCTGCGCCTTTGCGACCTTTGCGTTAACAACACTCAAGCCAGTAAAACCCACAAAGCGTCACGTAGCGATTAATCGTTGCATATGTATTTGCAACGAAGTAATTATAAGGTGGTCATAGCGCTTATTTACAGTAGAAAAGGATATGCAGCACGTAGAAGCACCAATCGGAGGTATGTATTTACGGCGCCTTGTGAATACAGGAGTTCCTTTTCAGACACACCAGCAGTAAATCAGTGTTGCTGATAAATCTCTGGTCGCAAGACCTCACCTTTTTCTGGGATGTGCATTTGCAAGCCCATGGCATCGAAGAGTTTTTGATGCTCAACAGGCTTGGCAAGGCAGGCTTCAGCACCCAGCATAAAACTGCGTTGCACTAACTCTTCATTTTGATGATGACTCATGGTGATCAACCGCACGTGGCGGGTGGAATGGTCGCTTTTAATGCGACGACACAGTGCTAATGACTCATGGTTGGTCAGTATTAATTCCACCAATACGATATCAAAGCGGTTTCTTAGCAGAGAACTCTCGGCATCGGCAGCATTCTCTACGGCACTGGCGACGATGGTTTCCGAGAGCGTATCAAACAACTCCACCAGAAACCGTGTGAAACGAGAGTCATTATCAACAATCAGCACACGTAATTTGTTTTTGTCGGGACGCCCCAGGCTCAATCCTCTCGATATGGCGAAATGACGCAGGTCATCACGAGTAAATATTGATTCAAACCCATCATCCAGCTTTACATGGAGCTTTGCCTGTTGCACCCACTCAAAGACTTCCAACGGAATATCCATTAACAAATCAACGACTTCATTGGAGGTGAGGTTTGTTTTTTCGGCCATGCACTAAATACCCAATGAATACGACCCGTAAGTATGCGGGCTTTGGCAATAGTAGCGTTCCGTATTAGCGGAATCTTTAGTGTTTGGAATGTCTTGATTTGTACTATCAGAGGCCAGAAATACGGCTAAAAATGATAAACAGAAATACCACAAAAACAACAGACTCAAAAAACCCTACAGAATATGAGCGGGCAATGGTGTACCGCATCGGCATACCTGCGATGCGATTCGTCCATTATTGACCGGTGTTGGTCACGGATACACAAAACACTTCTGCCTTTAGTCACGGCTATCGCTTAACCTCATAGCGCCTACCTTTGGCTTGCCGTAAATCGACGCGCACACGCTGTTTGGACCAGCCATGGACTTTGTCATGGGCTTCGACAAACACCACCGTCACTCCTTTAGGAACCGGTACACTTCTCAAGCTGCGGGTAAAGGGTTGTTCTTTTTCATGGGGATGATGCAAGGTACGCTTTCCCAGCAGCGCTCCTTTTTCCGTGACGACCCGCCAGGCATCGGCATAATGATCCCAGCCTTTGTCATTATGTTTCAGGGTGACATCGACGTGCCAGTTATCGCCACGGGACTCAAAACTCACGTTAACAATTTCAACATCGCCCGCGTTAACGCTGCTCATAAAACTCATCACAAGCAACAGTAATCCACTCATCGCCCCACCATGGGCCACATTTTTCAGGAACCGTTTAATTCGGATTTTTTGATTTATTTTTTGCATGTAATGTTCTCCTGACGCTATACCACGACCAACACGATACCTTGTAATACCAACCAGGCAAATACCGCCGCCAGCACATCGTCCAGCATAATACCCAAACCACCGTGTACGCGCCGGTCTACCCAGCCGATAGGCCAGGGTTTTATGATATCGAAGATTCGAAACAAGACAAAACCCAATACTATCCACTGCCAACCTGCTGGTGCAGCAATCATGGTAATAAGATAGCCCGCGATTTCATCCCAAACGATGCCACCATGGTCATGTACGCCGATGTCTCTGCTGGTAACATCACATATCCAGACACCGACCACGGTAACCACTAACACGACCGTCAGGTAAGCCCACAGTGACAAGGGCTGGAGAAACCAATACATGGGCACTGCCACTAATGTGCCGAACGTACCGGGCGCGAATGGCATGGCACCACTGCCAAAACCAAAAGCGAGAAAGTGAATGGGGTTATGCCATATGCTGGAGGGTACTTCTTTATGGCTGGCAAGGGATTTGGCGTTGGCTTGCGGCTTATCGGCGTCATTACCCATTAATTATTTCCTTGAAAATGATCAAATCCCATAACAGAAATTTGTCGTTCTATTTTATTCGCATCACGCCAACGCAGGCCGTGCGGCGCAGAAATCCTTCCGATACAGACACAGGGGCAATTTTCAGCGTTAAGCCGTTCCTGTATCGCCGTTTCTTGTGACATAGGCGCGGTAAAACATAACTCATAATCGTCACCGGCACTTACTGCAAATTGCCAGGCTTTCTCTATTGTTGCGCGTTGTTCACCGACAAACGCTGTAGAAAGCGGTAAGCGCTCAATCTCAATATCAGCCCCTACACCACTGGCATTTAACACATGCTTAAGGTCAGCCGCCAGGCCATCGGATATATCAATGGCACTCGTGGCAATATTGCGTAGCGCAATTCCTGCGCTCACTCTTGGTGTGGGATACTCCAGCCGATCAATAAGGTACTCATTTTCGGCTGAATAATGACGCCTTAGCGGATCTTGTTGTAATGCTAAACCCAGCCCAGCATCGCCGACGGTGCCGGTGAGAAACACGCCATCGCCTATTTGTGCTCCACTGCGTGTTAAGGCTTTCCCTTCAGGGCAAAAACCCATGATCTGTACACTCATGCACAGTGGCCCGCGTGTAGTATCACCGCCAATAAGCTGCACACCATAAGTATTGGCAATTGCAAAAAGCCCTTGTGAAAAGTCGCCCAGCCAGTTTTCATCCACCTCGGGCAAGCTGATAGATAATGTAAACCAGGCGGGCTCAGCCCCCATAGCGGCCATGTCACTGAGATTGACTGCGAGGGCTTTGTAGGCAATAGCGGCAGCTGAAGTTTGTTCAGGAAAGTGTACGCCAGAAAGCAGCATATCCGTCGAGACGGCCAATGACATGCCCGCCGGTGGGGACACCAACGCGGCATCATCACCGATGCCTAAACTGACATCGGGACGTGAGATGCGCTGCTCGGTAAAAAACTGTTTGATAAGATTAAATTCTGGACTGCTCATCGTCATATCACTAGAGGGAAATGACCGCGCCGTGAGTGATCCTCAAGCGCTTATTTTTTAGCGTATTTTGAAGAAGACTTTGCCGCCGGTTTGGGCTTGGGCTTGGCCTTAATCTCAGCCGCACGTAAATTTTTCGCGACGCCATCCAAAATACCGTTGATGTATTTATGACTTTGGTCCGCACCAAACGTTTTGGCTAATTTGATGGCTTCATTAATCACCACGCGATAAGGCACATCAAGACGAAACGCCAATTCATATACGCCCAGCCGCAGTATTGCGCGCTCAACAGCGTCAACCTCTTCGACTCTACGATCCAGCAGCGGCACAAAGTGAGCGTCAATTTCATCGAGTCGAGCGGGCACATTATGTAATAGCTCGTGGAAGTAGTCGCCGTCGATCTTGCTCATATCCTGGTCGAGTAAATATTCACGCTCTATATCTACAAGGTCTTGTCCTGCAACCTGCCAGGTATATAACGCCTGTGTGGCGAGACGTCGTGCTTTCTGTCGAATTTGGCTCATATCAATACACTCTTCTCAGTTTGCAGTTTAAATCCGTGTTTATAACACATGCTTTTAACGTGCATTTTTTACCCAAGCGCCTTTAACAGGTTAACCATTTCAATAGACGACATGGCCGCTTCAGCACCTTTATTCCCAGCCTTGGTGCCGGCACGCTCAATGGCTTGCTCAATACTGTCTACCGTTAATACGCCAAATGCAACGGGTACATCATGTTGCGCGGAAACCATGGATAAGCCTTTGGTGCATTCACCGGCGACATATTCAAAATGCGGCGTTCCCCCACGAATAACAGCACCTAAAGCAATGATGGCATCAAATTCTTTTTTCGCCGCCATGCGTGAAGCCACTAAAGGCATTTCAAATGCCCCGGGCACTTTCACCAGCTGAATATCACTTTCTTTAGCACCGTGGCGAATTAATGTGTCGATGGCACCGTCTACCAGGCTATCAACTACAAAGCTGTTAAAACGTGCCGCAACAATACCAAAACGTGCACCCTGTACGGTCAAACCACCTTCAATTGTTTTTACTTTACTCATTTCATTCCCGACTTTTTTGTAGAGTGGACACTGCCCACCAACGATGTTTCATATATCACAGTTTTCACAGACCACAGCTTTCACAGACCACAGTTTTCACAAACCACCGCTTTCGTGTATCACCGTTTTCACGTATCACAAATACAGCAAACCCGCTGACCGGTAACGGCGCTAATCGTGATTAATATACTCAACCACTTCCAAACCAAAACCGGACAATCCGTGCATACGCTTGGGAGCACTCAGCACCCGCATTTTACGGACTTCAAGGTCTAACAATATTTGTGCGCCTACGCCGTAGGTGCGCAGGTCAGGGCTGGACTCGCGTTTAACCGCGGTTTCCCCTGCATCTTCAGCCTGATAATGGCTGATACGGTTCAGCAATTCATTCTGTCCTTCGGTTTGCCCTAATAGCACAATAACGCCATCACCCGCATCATGAATATAGCGCATGGCATCCTCTACGGGCCAACTGGAATCCGAACGCTGCATGCCCAGTACATCGGCGAGATAATGTGGCATGTGTACCCGCACCAGCGCGGGCTCGTCACGTTTGATCTGGCCTTTTACCAGGGCAAAGTGTACTCCACCATCAAGACGGTCTTTGTAAGTGACCAACCGAAAGGTGCCAATATCATTTTTCAACTCGCACTCGGAAACCCGCTCTACACTGCGTTCATTTTCCAGACGATACCGGATTAAGTCCGCAATGGTGCCTATTTTGATATCAAATTCAGCGGCAAATTTTTCCAAATCTGGACGACGTGCCATGCTGCCATCTTCATTGAGAATTTCAACGATAACCGATGCTGGTTCCATACCGGCTAATCGCGCCAGGTCACACCCCGCCTCCGTATGGCCGGCGCGCGACAATACCCCACCGGCTTGCGCCATGATGGGAAAAATGTGGCCTGGCTGTACAATATCTTCCGGTGTAGCATCCGCGGCAACCGCGGCTTGCACTGTAACGGCACGGTCACCTGCTGAAATACCCGTCGTCACGCCTTTGGAGGCTTCGATTGAGACGGTAAAATTAGTGGAATAAGCGGCATTATTATCATTAACCATGAGCGGCAACCGTAATTGCTCACAGCGTTTTTGACTCAAGGTCAGGCAGATTAAACCACGTCCGTGGCGCGCCATAAAGTTGATATCCTCGGCACGTACCCTACTGGCGGCCATGACAAGGTCACCTTCATTTTCGCGATCTTCATCATCCATGATAATGACCATTTTGCCCGCGCGCATGTCGGCGATAATATCTTCAATACTGTTCAGTGATGTATCCATTTTTTTCCAATACTGTCTTTAATGTCTGTCTTTAAACGATGGGTTTAAACGACGAGTTTAAAACACCTGGCCTTAATTTATTGAACAAATATTTTTATCACGCTATCCCGTTAACTTTTTCCGTCATTCCGGCGTTTACCCTCTGGGGCACTTGTGACCAGTAGGTTACGTGTACCCCAGAGGGTGTAAAGGCCAGAAACCAGAATGTCGTTAATACCCCTGGATTCCGGGTCAAGCCCGGAACGACGGACGGGGATTATTGATGTTTATGTTTCCATTACCACAACGCTATTTAATCGCTAAATATTTGGCTAACTAAACATTTAGCTAACTAAACAATGATACATATCAAATTTACGGGGCAGTATTGACCATTCAATATAAAAAAGCCTTACAAAAACCCGCGTGATTCCAGCAACTCACGACTAACACCTGCTGTTGAGGCGTCAGCAGAAGAGGACAATAAACGCTCCAGATATCGCGCAATAATATCCACTTCCAAATTCACTTTCTGTCCTGTCTGATACTCACCCATCGTTGTTGCACTCAAAGTATGGGGCACAATATTTAGTTCAAACGCATTACCCTCTACGGTATTAACCGTGAGACTGATGCCATCCACACAAATAGAGCCTTTCGCGGCGATGTATTTTGCCAACGCATCCGGTGCCTGAATGCGAAACCGCTCAGAGCGAGCATCGGCCCAACGGCGCTTAATTTCACCAACACCATCCACATGCCCGCTCACCAGGTGTCCACCCAAACGTGTGGTGGGTAACATGGCCATTTCCAGATTAACCCGGCTGCCGATAGCAAAATCAGCCAGCGTGGTACAGGACACGGTTTCCGATGAAACATCCGCCGTAAAAGTATCTGCGGTAAATTCCACGGCCGTCAAGCAAACACCGTTCACGGCGATGCTGTCACCCCGATTTACGGAAGACATATCGAGTTCACCACAACCGACGACTACGCGCATATCGCCACCACGCGAGGTCAGGTCACGAATTTCTCCAACGGTTTCTATAATTCCTGTAAACATATTCCTGTAACCATCGTTAGTTCAGAGTAAAGGGGAAAGATAAAAGTTTATAAAGACTACTGCGCCATTAATCTAATTCTGTTAATCCTCTCTATTAATTGATCTTGCTGTTTATCCCCTCTCCCCTTTGGGGAGAGGGTTAGGGTGAGGGGAGAGGTTTTACCACTATTCTCCAGTCTTTCCCCACCGCACGAACATCTGCTATTTCCAGTTTGACCGTTTGACTCATTTTCTCAAGGCCGGGTAAGTTCAACAACCCACGTCCCTCGTTACCCATAAACAGCGGGGCCATGTAGATTACCAGCTCGTCGATTAATCCTGCTTGCAACATCGCGCCACACAATGTGGCTCCCGCTTCGACAAGGACTTCGTTTATGCCCTGCGTCGCCAAACATTCCATGACGGCCGATAAATCGAGACGGCCTTTTTGGGTGGCTAATACTTCCACTTCCACGTCGGCACCGGCTGCACGTAACTGCGCGGCTTTTTGTTCATCATTACGGGTGGTCAAAACCAGTGTGCGACCGGGTAGTGTCAACATTTTTGCAGTAACTGGCATTTGCAGTTGGCTGTCTAACACCACACGCAGTGGCTGCACAACCGGTTGCACACCCAGTTGAACTCCCAATTGCACTCCCAATTGCACAACAGCATTCACAGATTCATCGTCCAGGCGAGCCGTTAGCGATGGGTCATCGGCTAACACCGTGCCGATACCGGTCACAATAGCGGCACTACGAGCCCGTAATTTATGGACATCACGCCGTGCGTCTGCTCCGGTGATCCATTGGCTTTCACCTGAAGCCATTGCGGTACGCCCATCCAGGCTCATGGCCATTTTGCCACGTACAAAAGGACGACCCGTGCGCATGCGTTGAATAAAACCGGGGTTCAACGCTTCTGCCTGGGCCTGTAACACACCACTGGTGATTTCGATGCCCGCCTTTTGCACTTGCGCCATTCCCTGCCCGGCCACTTGTGGGTTAGGATCTTGCATCGCAACCACTACTCGCGAAACACCTGCTGCAATTAACGCCTCACTACAGGGTGGCGTACGGCCATGATAACAACAGGGCTCTAACGTAATATAGGCAGTAGCACCTTTAACACGGTTTCCCGCCGCTTTTAATGCCTTTATCTCAGCATGGGCCTCACCGGCAAACTGATGCCAGCCTTCGCCAACAATTTCACCCTCTACCACCAGAACACAACCCACTCTTGGATTTGGGTCTGTGGTAAACAGACCATGTTCAGCCAGTTGCAGGGCCCGCGCCATGAAACGCTGGTCGTCACTTTTGTTAGCGTCTATGTCAACAGGCATTGTGCCGTTAGTCCCTTTTTACGGTTATAAACCGTGCTGATTACCATAAAAAAACCTGCCGCCGCTATTTGTCTTTCTTGTGAGATAAAGAATCGCGCGTTAAAGGGGGCTGAGTTAACGAATCTTTTTGCAAAGCACCCTCTTGAAAAGTGTCATCCAGCAAGTTCATCTGATTGCGACGTTGCTCCGCTGTCGGTGCTTTTTCAAGACGCTCAATTTCCTCACGAAAGGCATTCACATCTTCAAAACTACGGTAAACGGAAGCAAAACGCACATAAGCGACATGGTCCAGGTCACGCAGTTCATCCATCACCCAATGGCCTAGGTCTTGCGCGCCCACTTCACGGTCGCCCGTACTGCGCAAACGCTTTTTAATACGCTCAACGGCAGATTCCACATCTTCAGAACTAACCGGACGTTTTTCCAAGGCACGAACAATACCGGAACGAAGCTTATCTTCGTTAAACGGTTCACGCCGACCATCGTTTTTCACCAACTTGGGCATCACTAACTCGGCAGATTCAAACGTCGTAAAACGCTCACTGCACGTCAAACATTCGCGGCGCCGACGCACCTCGAAACCTCCATTCGCCAACCGCGAATCGATCACTTTAGTATCTTCAGCGTCACAAAAAGGACAATGCATATTTCGAAGTACCGAGTATCGAGTGTCGAGTCACTAGGAAAAACAAGCGCTTTTCCTAGTCCCTAGGGGGTGTTAACAATTACCTGAGTAAGCGTGATTCTGAGGCATTTTTCGTGCTGGCACCAAATGTAGGCGCTTTAGGCGAGGCGCGGAGAGGCGTAATAGTTGTTCTATTGCAACGAACCGCACCACCAAAAGTAGGCGCTCTTAGGCGACAGTAGGCGCTTCTCTTAAGGAGCCTACTGTTGGTAGGCGACGCCGCCAGCGCGGAAAAGGGCCAGAGTCTCGCCACGAACGGTGATTGTTAACACCCCCTAGTGACTCGCCCCTCGTCACTTATCCGTATACCGGTAAACGCTGGCAGATTTCCAGCACTTGTTGTTTTACACGCGCGATGGTGTCGGTGTTGGTGACGTCATCCAGTATGTCGCTAATCCAACCGGCCAGTTCGATAGAATCGGCTTCCACAAAGCCACGGGTGGTCATGGCTGGGGTACCGATGCGTATGCCGCTGGTGACGAAGGGTGATTGTGGGTCATTGGGTACGCTGTTTTTGTTGACGGTGATATTGGCGGCTCCGAGTGCAGCATCGGCTTCTTTGCCGGTGAGGCCTTTGTCGATGAGGTCTACCAGGAACAGGTGATTATCGGTTCCGCCAGAAACGATGTTATAGCCTCTTTCTTGCAGAGCACCTGCCATGGCGCGGGCATTTTTCACGACCTGGACCTGGTACGTTTTGAATTCTGGCAGCAAGGCTTCTTTGAAAGCCACGGCTTTACCGGCAATGACATGCATCAGCGGGCCACCTTGAATACCGGGGAAGATGGCCGAATTAAATTTCTTTTCGATTTCGGGGTTGGCTTTGGCCAAAATCAAACCACCGCGTGGGCCGCGCAGGGTTTTATGCGTGGTGGTGGTAGTGACATCAGCGATGTCTACGGGGCTGGGGTATTCGCCCGCCGCAATAAGACCGGCCACATGGGCCATGTCGACGAATAAATAAGCGCCTACACTGTCAGCAATGTCACGGAAACGCTGCCAATCTACGACACGGGAATAGGCTGAAAAACCCGCAACAATCATCTTTGGCTGGTGCTCATT
>NVUB02000147.1 GCA_002401775.2 Ectothiorhodospiraceae bacterium | reverse complement strand
GCTGGTGCATTGCACTTGATCCTGTTGTAACGGCACAACAGGATTGACCCCGCTGGAACGATTACCGATATACGACTCGCTCTGAGGGTCGCGCAACTCACCGTCGGCCAGGGCCAGATTAGTATCAAAGGTAAAGGAAATGGGGTGGTCATTGGTCAGGTCGGTGCCTAAATTGCGGGTAAATCCGCTGCTCGTCCCTTCACCTACCGGCATGCTGCCGTCAGCCTGCACACCCGACATTTCATTGCCGGCAGCCCGATATCCACCACTACCACTGTTATTAGTCACATTCCCAATGGCCAGCGTACCGTCGTGGCAAGACAGGCACAGTTTTGACGTGCCATTGGGTTGTCCGGGCACGGCATCCAGCGATCCAGAACTGTACAGCGAGTATGTGGCCCCCGATAATTGACGGTTCCAAAGTGGCCCCGGAGCTGTTTCTGCCGCATGTGGCGTATGGCAAAATACGCAAATTTCCGCATTATCCGTGGCAGAAACCCGACGACTAACGCCGCCAGGCAAGCTGGGGAAAACCGTTGCGGAGAAATTATGGCGGGTATTTCGAACATCAGAGATTCGATTACTCGGCAGACTGCCCGCAAACACTGTGCTTTGAAAAGCGCTCCACATCACTGAAGCCAGCACAATAGGGAGAACTACCCTGATAAGCACCTTGTTACCCATGGCCGACCCAGAAGAAGACATACTTTATTCTTTATTCCTGAAAAACCCGTGCATACCGAAATCCTTGGTTACTTTACCGCTAAAACAGATAAGCATATAAGTAATCATTCCTGATAAACAAATCATTTTATAGCATATGATTTTCTTATGTCTTCAGGGCATGCGGCTGCCCTTATTTCTGCCAGTTCAGTCAGAATTATTGGAAGGCCGTTCGATTCGCACCGGTTTTGGGGCACTAACAGACTCCGGCGCCTCCCTCCAAGAATCTCGAAGCAAGTAAGAAGTCCAGATACAATCCATCAAATCAGGAGATAACCCGGAGATACCCCTCAACTTTTTTTGTAAAGGGTCGCTATAGGCTTAAATGACCGAGCAATATGTTAGGCCATTGTATTCAAATAATTTTTTGCAGATACGTGTCCTGTCCTGAGTTGAAACTAATAGTTTATATTTCGAGTTTTACGGTACAATGAAAAATGTATTAGCCCACAGCAAAATGCGCTTTTGGTTGATAACGATTGAATTCAATATATTTATACGGCTGGCCGATAACATTGTTTCGGCAACGCTTTCCCCAGGAGAGATACTTGTTTCACTGTAACGACTGTGCAATGTTTTCCGATGCCTCTTCGCGCATTGTCTTCCATAGTGCTATTTGAGATTTTGTGGGTCACCTTCCAACGCACGACGGTTGCGGGCAGTTTACCAAGCAACCATATTTCCGATATCCGCAATACCCGCCATAATTTCTCCGCAACGATTCTTCCCTAAGCTGAGGGGCCACTCTGGAACCCCCAGCTATCAGGAGAGACGTACTCCTTGTACAGTTCAGATTCTCTGGAGCAGTGCCCGGCCAACCCAGCGGTACTTCCAAACTGTGCCTGTCTTGCCATGATGGCACGCTGAAGTTATAACGATATCACTAACACAGAAAACAAAAATAACAGTTACAGATAAACAAATCATATTTTGATGATAAATGCACTTACAAGCATTCTTTAATGCCGCTGCATTTTGCGCCAAGTTAGTAGGTAATCGCACAATAAACCCCGCTTTGTAAACTCACATTCCAGGGTAACAGTTCTTCAACTTGATCTGTCGTTGTCATTTTTGGTAGTTCTGCAAAATGTGGCGAAGGTGTTCTTGTTGATTAGCTTTCGGGTTTTCAATTAGACTATAAATATTGGCGCTGGCCTTGGCGCCGTTGACGCTGAATACCCCCGTTCTTTCAGCCAATGACAAAGGGGCTTATCGCATTTCAGCAGCGAATAGACGCGCATATCTACCGGCTCTGCAACAACGCGAACATCATTTCCTGGACAGGGTAGATAATAAGCCTAGATGATAAGCCAACCCTAATAACAGCGTACTCGACCCCTTCTACATAACCCATAATGTCTGCATATTATCAATGGCCAAATGTAGGGTCGTACGCTTGAGCCCCCAATTGACACTGGTGTTGAACTGAACGATTTTGATGAAGAGAGTGGTGATAATAGGCTGAGCTGCCGGTTATGTGTGAGGGATCTCGTGCCCGCGGGCAATCTCACCTAAAGCTTAGGGTAAATTATCACAAGTATCCTTCATCCAATCCTCACCTGTTTCCCCCGTTTTTGAACCGCAATTATCTTCATCCCAGTTGCCACTGATTGCAAAACTTATTATTTTTAAAATCGCGCCATTGTAATAGGGGCCTTTGAAGTAAGGTGTAGTAGTTTTACTGCCTGATGGATGCAGATCTATTTCAGTGCCTGCTGGTAATCCGGCCTCAGGGCCCACATCATTGAGATTAACCAGTAGCGCCTTGTTTTTCCAGCCATGGGGGACGGCAACATGACACCAATTGCATTTTAGTCGATCCACTTCATCCAGGTGAAATTGGTGTAGATTTTCGCCATCCGATTTAGACCAACCACTGCTATCGTCCTCGAAGGTTTTGTTTTCAAGGGCATAGTTATAGATGTTATGGCATTTAAAGCAAAGATCATCTTCTTGATCCGTGCGGGGCTCAAAGGTGCAGTCCTTGCCATCACAGGGGGTGCCAGTATATTTGTCCCATTTGCCCTTGAGGATAAATTCGTTCTCTGAGCCGTGTGGGCCCCAGGGACGGCCGTTCTCACCACCACTGGGGACGGCGGTGCCGATGGCAGTGTCGTTGCCATGGCAGTCAGTACAATACATGGTCTGGGTGCCGACGTGATTATCGAAGGGGGCTTTCCAGATATTGTTCCTACTGATGCCCCGTACGGATTTGGTACGGCCCGTGGGTTTCATCACTGGGTGCCAGGAACGGTGGTTGTTGATAGCCCAGCTGGGGTGCGCCCCACCGGGCGTCGAAGAGGTGCCTTCCCCCATGTGCCCATCCGGGGAGTTGTATTCCATGGCCTGGTTGGTGTATTGGGTCATCTCGTTGGTGCCGTAGGGAGTGCCGCCACTGAATGATCCCAGCATTGGGGGAGTGTCGTAGGCAAAGTTGGAATGGCATTTAAGGCAAATCTGATATTCCCGTGTGACGTAGGACTGATTCACATCAGTCGGGCCATTAATGATGGATGGATTTCCCCGCTTCACCTTAAAATCAATCGGATTGCTCATGAATGCATCGGAGCCAAACACTGGCTCGACACCCCAGATGCCTCGTAGCACTCCGGAGGCCAAATTTGTGTGGGGTTCACTGTGATCATGGGTACCTGCCGCTTCCGGCTTGGATGGGTCTGCGTTAAATTGACGGTTTTTAATCACCCGATGCGGATTGTGGCAATCAGTACATTCGGCGTGACGATTCTGTAAGTTCCCTTTACCCAGGTTTTCCGGGGATTCCATGAAATCCTTACCGCTTTGCGCGTCTGTGTTTGAGCCGATATTATGTACTTCAGTACCCGCGGGCTGGTCAAAACTATCAATGGGCATATGAGTTGCTAGGGAGAAATCACTTTTGATATTCGGTACTTCTGTGCCAAACCCCTGCATCGTCAACGTACCGCCGTCATCCGAATGACAGGCAAAACAGGTTTGTTCCACCGCCGGGTTACCGCCTTGCTTGGCACCGTTGGCATTAACGGAGCCATCTGTTCCCTCTCTCAATAATCGCCGTGAACCCTGCACAGCATGCGTATCGTGGCAGGCCAGACAAGCCGATTCCCAAACCTGTGTACCCAAAGGAAACTCCCGCAGGGTAGCCGCGGCATCGGTATATCGCTCATTGGCCACCTGATCATTGGCATGTGCCGAATCCAGCCACCCCGCCTTGTCGTGACAGGCCAGGCAAATAATGTCCGAAGTCTCATTAAATGCCGTGGATGCCGGTGGCGCTTGTTGTAAACGATTGAGACGTAAAAATTTGATATTTTCGGTGCTGTTGGTACTGCGGATATGCGGGTCGTGGCAGCTGGTGCATTGCACTTGATCCTGTTGTAACGGCACAACAGGATTGACCCCGCTGGAACGATTACCGATATACGACTCGCTCTGAGGGTCGCGCAACT
>NVUB02000146.1 GCA_002401775.2 Ectothiorhodospiraceae bacterium | reverse complement strand
TGGTCTATTGATTCCACAGGAAAAATTTCCTCTATCGCCCGTAATCGTGGATACGGGTCTCTTTCGGAAATTTCCCCGTGAAACCAATATCCTGCGTAATTTTTGCGCAAATTTATGAAATCTCCGGGTTAAGACTTTGACAGGCAACCGCTTTCCCCCTAGAATCGCGCGTTTACTTCGGGTCGGTACGTCGATTGAGAAGAAATTACGGCGAACAGAATGGAAAATATTGACCCTTATGCGTTTGCGACCCAAGGTCGCCAGCTGGAAGGTACACTGCCCGTATCGGCCTTAGCGCGTTTAATTCCGCTGCTGGCAACGGATGATACGGAAGAAATTGCCCGCTACCAGGTTGATTACACCTTGTTGTTTGGTACTGACCAGGGGGGTGTGAGGGGAGTTCTGGGTAAACTGGAAGCCACTTTGCCACTAAAATGCCAGCGTTGCATGGGAAAAATGCAGATGGTGGTACACGTCGATATACAGATTGGTTTTGTTTCTTCCCGAAAAGCGGCGGAAATATTGCCGGAAAGCTATGACCCTTTATTGGTGACGGACGACGGTGTTACCGTAAATGGCATTGTTGAAGATGAATTAATACTGGCATTGCCACTGGTGGCAATGCATGAAATAAAAGATTGCCCCAAGGGTGAGACCTTCCAAGAGAAGGCACAAGATAACGAGGGGGATGCGCCCAAGCGCAAGAACCCATTCGCCATGTTGGCGACATTGAAAACCTCTCAATCGAATAAAGACGATTGAGAGGACACGTAGAAAGAGGATTGAACAATGGCAGTGCAAAAAAGCAAAGTAACACCTTCACGTCGTGGTATGCGTCGTTCACATGACGCCTTGAAACCAGCGACTTTGTCGATTGAACCCTCTTCGGGTGAAACTCATTTGCGTCATCATGTAAGTGCTGATGGTTACTATCGTGGTCGCAAAGTCACCGCTTCAAGCAACGACGAATAAGTCTTCGTGATGGTTAACGGGATATTTTTCTTGATATCCCGGTTAGTACCGACAGAAAGTACCGACAGAAATAACGATGGGCAATAGCGAAATCAACGTTAACGGGTTTCACAAGCCCCTCGTTTTTCTATCCCGTGTCTCGGATTCCCGACGCTGATTCACGGCGTTGAGAATCTGCGACGCGGTGTCCATCGCGTCGCTTCTATAAACAAAAAGCTATAAATAACATCCTAATCTATCATATTGTAACGGTAAGCTACGTTACTCAATACCTGACGACGCCGAATTTATGAGTAAAGAACTTTCCATTGCGCTTGATGCTATGGGCGGCGACCACGGCCCTTCTGTCGTTGTGCCTGCAGCCTTGCAAATACTGTCTGAGACACCACAGCTGCGCATTATACTGGTCGGTGATGAGACCGTATTAACGCAAGAATTGGCATCGCATTCTCAAGCGAATGTATCCCGTGTGACCATCCAGCATGCCTCGCAGCAAGTGGCGATGGATGAAAAGCCCTCTATTGCGCTGCGAACCAAAAAAGACTCTTCCATGCGTGTGGCCATTAACATGGTCAAAGACGGCAGGGCCAACGCCTGCGTTAGCGGGGGAAATACTGGGGCCTTAATGGCGACGGCGCGTTTTGTCCTGAAAACCCTGCCGGGTATTGATCGTCCTGCCATAATTTCTACACTACCGAGTATGAAAGGCCACACCCATATGCTGGATCTGGGGGCGAATGTCGATACCAGTGCTGAAAATTTATTCGAGTTTGCAGTGATGGGCTCAGTATTGACCAGTGCCGTTGAAAATATCGAATCGCCGACCATTGGCCTGCTGAATATCGGTGAAGAAGAGGTCAAAGGTAATGAACGGGTAAAAGAAGCTGCCCGTATTCTGAGCGACAGCGACCTCAACTACGTGGGTTTTGTTGAGGGTGACGACATCTTCAAAGGCACCGTAGATGTGGTGGTGTGCGATGGATTTGTGGGTAATATTTCGCTGAAAACTACCGAAGGAGTGGCTAAAATGATCAGTCATTTTATGCGGGAAGAATTTAAGCGAAATATTTTGACGCGCTGTGCGGCACTGATTGCCATGCCCGTACTCAATGCATTGAAACGCCGCATCGACCCCCGACGTTATAATGGGGGCAGCTTTGTGGGGCTCACGGGGATTGTTGTGAAAAGTCATGGTGGAGCGGATGTGGTAGCGTATGCCAGCGCCATTCGCGAGGCCATTGTCGAAGTGGATAAAAATATCCCGGAACGCATTAGCAAACACGTAGAAGCAGCAATGACCAAGAGGCAAGCCGAGTGAGCAGTTCTTCAGCAATTTCCTCAACGGACTCAATTTATTCCAAAATATTGGGCACGGGCGGCTATTTACCCGAAAAAGTGCTCACCAATAATGATCTTGAAACCATGGTTGAGACGACAGACCAATGGATTACTGATCGCACCGGTATCAAAAAGCGCCACATCGCTGCGGAAGGTGAAACGACCTGTGACCTGGCTGAAAAAGCGGCGCGTCAGGCCATGGATGCGGCGGGGGTTAGTGCGAGTGATATTGACCTTATTATTGTCGCCACCACCACACCTGATCGGGTTTTCCCCAGCACTGCCTGCTTGTTACAGCACCGCCTGGATATTCATGGCTGCGCGGCGTTTGATATACAGGCCGTGTGTACCGGTTTCGTGTATGCATTGGGTATCGCCGATAAATTTATTAAAAGTGGCAGCCATCGTCACGCGCTAGTGATAGGTGCTGAAACCATGTCGCGCATTGTGGACTGGACAGACCGAGGCACTTGTGTGCTGTTTGGGGATGGTGCAGGTGCCGTTGTGTTGGGTGCCAGTAAGGAACCCGGTATTCTTTCTACGCATTTGCATGCTGATGGTCAGTATGCCGATTTGCTGTCCACTACGGGCGGTGTATCGGAAGGTTATGAAGAAGGCAGTAATGGAATGGCCCACATCACTATGCAGGGTAACGAAGTTTTCAAAATGGCGGTAAACACCTTGGGTCGCATTGTGGATGAAACTCTGGCCGCCAATAACATGGAGAAATCCGATATTGACTGGTTAGTGCCACATCAAGCCAATATTCGCATTATTAATGCGACGGCTAAAAAACTGAAAATGAGCACGGACCATGTGGTAGTCACGGTTCAGGAGCATGGCAACACCTCGTCGGCATCGGTGCCACTGGCACTGAACGAAGCGGTACGCGATGGGCGGATTAAACGGGGAGAAACCGTATTGCTGGAAGCCTTCGGTGGCGGCTTTACCTGGGGGTCAGCATTGCTGAAATATTAAACCTAAATTAATCAGTTGGATCTACTGCGGCCGCCTAAC
This sequence comes from Ectothiorhodospiraceae bacterium, assembly GCA_002401775.2. Classification (GTDB taxonomy): domain Bacteria; phylum Pseudomonadota; class Gammaproteobacteria; order SZUA-152; family SZUA-152; genus SZUA-152. The sequence goes on along the minus strand of NVUB02000146.1, from coordinate 5,631 downwards.
GCACTGAATCTAAACTGTTTTTCCAATTTTTAAGACTCACCCGTAGAATGACTACGCGATCGCCTTAAAAACGGGGAAAACAGTTTATCTTCAGCACCTCGCCTAAGAGCGCCTACTGTTGGTAGACACCCTCGCTACGATCCAACTGATTAATTTAGGTTAAACGCCCAAAAATAACAGACAAACAGGTGAGTTGTGAGTGAGTGTTGTTTATGCCCGTCATCTGTTTAAACACATTCCAATTTCTTACTTCCGCTCGAAAAATAGTCGCTCTTTAATCAGGAAACACAGTATGAGTTTTGCAGTTATATTCCCCGGCCAGGGATCACAGTCTCTCGGAATGCTGGCGGCGTTAGCGGAAACGCATTCGTCAATTAAACAGACCTTTGAAGAGGCCAGTGAAGCCCTCGGATATGACCTTTGGGCACTGATTCAGGATGGCCCTGAAGACGAATTGAACAAAACACACATTACCCAGCCGGCGATGCTGGCGGGTGGCGTAGCCGTATGGCGAGCATGGCAGGCGCAGAGCGATATCGCTCCGGCAATAATGGCCGGGCATAGTCTGGGTGAATACAGCGCATTGGTCGCGGCAGGTAGCTTGAGCTTGAGTGACGCCGTAAAGTTGGTGGCAGACCGTGGACGTTTCATGCAGGAAGCGGTCCCCGTTGGCATTGGCGCAATGGCGGCAATACTAGGCCTGGAAGATGATCAGGTGTTGGCTGTGTGCGATTCGGCGGCACAGGCAGAAGTGGTCTCCGCGGTTAACTTTAATTCACCGGGGCAAGTGGTTATTGCAGGACATGCTGCCGCGGTTGAACGCGCCGTTGTGTTGGCCAAAGAAGCCGGTGCAAAACGTGCGTTAATGTTACCGGTTAGTGTTCCTTCGCATTGCAGCTTGATGATGCCCGCTGCAGAACAACTGGCGGCACGACTGGCGGATATTCGTCTTACTGAGCCAGCAATCCCAGTATTGAATAATGTCGATGTTAAAGCCGAGAGCGATCCGGTGGCAATACGTGATGCATTGAAACGCCAGTTATTTTGCCCTGTGCGCTGGGTGGATACGATTAACGCCATTGCCAGCCAGGATATTGTAAACATTGTAGAGTGTGGGCCAGGTAAAGTGCTGGCGGGTTTAAATAAGAGAATTAATCGACAAATGACCGCGTATACCACGTCCGATAGTAGCGGTTTTGATAAGGCCGTACAGACTGTTTTGGGAGAGAGTTAACGATGTCAAATGTTGATCAGGGTAACAAGAGCCTCGAAGGTGAAGTGGCATTAGTGACGGGTGCCAGTCGCGGTATTGGTCAGGCCATAGCGATGGCTTTGGGCAGTATGGGTGCCACCGTTGTGGGAACGGCCACTTCTGACAAAGGGGCTGATGCTATTAGTGCTTATTTTGCTGAAAATGGCATCAAAGGGCAGGGCTTGTGTCTGAATGTGACCGATAGGGACTCCATTGCACAAGTGTTAGGCGTTGTTACTGAAACGTACGCCGCTCCCAGCATATTAATTAACAATGCGGGCATTACGCGTGATGGTTTGTTAATACGCATGAAAGATGAGGATTGGGATGATATTATCAGCACCAATTTGACGTCTGTTTACCGCCTTTCCAAGGCGTGTTTGCGGGCGATGACCAAGGCGCGTAAGGGTCGCATTATCAGCATTAGTTCCGTGGTGGGTTCTGCCGGTAATGCAGGGCAAACCAATTATGCTGCTGCAAAAGCGGGACTGGTCGGCTTTACCAAATCACTGGCTCGTGAAGTGGGTGCTCGTGGTGTCACGGTCAACGCTGTGGCGCCAGGATTTATCGATACCGATATGACACGCAACTTGCCAGAAGCTCAACATGAAGCACTGCTTTCGGGTATTCCATTGAAGCGATTAGGCCTTCCAGAAGAGATTGCCGCTGCCGTGGCCTTCCTGGCATCACCGGGAGCTGCGTACATTTCAGGTGAAACTTTGCACGTGAATGGTGGAATGTATATGGCATAAACTGCCATGAATTTTTTTTGAATTTTTAAACTGTATTAATATCAATAATTTATCGGTTATTTTTAATGAATTTTATCGCTTGTATCCCGGCGTTGTTTTCAATAGAATACCGCCACGTGGCCAAGGGCTGCATTGTAATAACTTTGGGAGGATTTACCCGAGATGAGCACCATTGAGGAAAGAGTCAAGAAAATTGTTGTAGAACAGCTTGGCGTAAAAGAAGAAGAAGTCAGTAGCGAATCATCTTTCGTTGATGATCTGGGTGCAGATTCCCTGGACACAGTTGAGTTGGTTATGGCTTTGGAAGAGGAATTTGATACTGAAATTCCGGATGAAGATGCCGAAAAAATTACTACCGTGAAGCAAGCGACAGATTACGTCACTGCTCACAGCAAGGACTAAGATTTCATTCCTTCAAGCGGATTTCTTTTCTGATTTCTTTTTTGATGCCGGAACGAAAAATTGCTTGAGGTTGAAAGCTGAGTCTCAAAGGCCGCAAAACACACCTGGTGTGGTTGCGGCCTTTTTTATGTTGCGTTTTGAGTTGAGTGGTTGAGTTGAGTGGTTGAGTAGAATTGGTTGAGTAGAATTGGTTGAGTAGGATATGAGTATTTTTTGATCGGTTGTGTTTTACCCGGCAAAAGCCGCGAAAGCTGAATTGATTGAAGGGTTTAAATAGAAACGACGTATAGAACGTATCGACATTAAGAAAAGCGAGAGAATAGCAGTGACTAAAAGACGCGTAGTGATTACCGGGCTTGGCATGGTTTCCCCAGTGGGATTGAATGTGGCAGATTCCTGGGAAAATATTCTGGCTGGCAAGAGCGGCATTGGACCGTTAACGCACTTTGACGTGAGCGACTATTCTGTGCGTTTTGGTGGCTCTATTCGCGACTTTGATATTACCGATTACATCTCCGCAAAAGATGCCAAAAAAATGGACTTGTTTATCCATTACGGTATTGCTGCTGGTATGCAGGCGGTGCAAGACTCTGGGCTTGAAGTGACTGAAGAAAATGCTGAACGGATCGGTGTTGCCATCGGTTCAGGTATCGGTGGATTAACCGGTATTGAAAAGGGTCACGACGCATACCTCCGTGGCGGCCCTCGTAAAATTTCCCCTTTCTTTGTCCCCAGCAATATCATCAATATGATTTCTGGCAATCTGTCCATCGTGTATGGCATGAAAGGCCCGAACTTTGCCATTACCACTGCCTGCGCTACGGCTACGCACTCTATTGGTGATGCCGCGCGTCTCATCGAATATGGTGATGTTGATGCCATGGTGGCCGGGGGGGCTGAAATGGCCACCTCAACCACGGGCCTGGGTGGGTTTGCATCTGCCCGTGCGCTATCGACGCGCAATGATGATCCGCAAACGGCCAGCCGGCCTTGGGACAAAGACCGTGACGGTTTTGTACTCAGTGATGGTGCAGGCGTGGTGGTCTTGGAAGAGTATGAGTTTGCCAAGGCGCGTGGCGCTAAAATTTATGCCGAAGTGACCGGTTATGGCATGAGTGGTGACGCCTACCACATGACATCACCTTCGAAGGGCGGTGAAGGGGCAGCGCGGTGTATGAAGCTCGCATTGAAAAATGCCGGCATCAATGCCGAAGACCTGGATTACATTAACGCCCACGGCACCTCGACGCCTGCGGGTGATCTGGGCGAAACCCAGGCGATGAAATCGGCATTGGGTGACTATGCTAAAAAGGTGGCTATCAGTTCAACGAAATCCATGACCGGGCATCTGTTAGGGGCCGCTGGTGGTATAGAAGCGATATTCTCTGCCTTGGCTATTCGTGACCAGGTGGCTCCACCTACCATTAATCTGCTTAACCCAGACCCTGAGTGTGATTTGGATTTTGTGCCCGGTGAAGCGCGTCAGATGAAGATTGACACGGTCATGTCGAACTCATTTGGGTTTGGGGGTACTAACGGTACCCTTATTTTTCGTAAACCTGAATAACCTGTAGAGTGCGCGGCTCGGGAATGCGCCACTCTTTTGTGATGGCCTGCCAACAAGGCAGGCCTCGGATTGCATAATCATGCCGCACATCCACTTACTTAAAAAAAATACGGACCTATTAGCGTTACACCGCGCTAATCCTCAACGATACCCCTTTCTGTTACAAAGCATTGCCCATCGTGCTGATGTTGGACGCTTTGATATTCTTTTTGCCTTTCCTGGCGATGTCCTGCAACTTGATTCGTTGCAATCTGACCTCGATTTTCTGGATGCACTTGATGCTCGTTGGCAGGCTGAGTCCGCTGACCTGGATGGCTCTCAGCTTAATAACTCTGACCTTAATAACTCTGACCTTAATACCCCTGACTTAGACAAAGGTGCTATACCCATAAACGAAGATTCACTGCCTTTCAGTGGTGGCTGGTTCTTGTTTTTGGCGTATGAACTGGCCGGGCAAGTTGAAGTAAGCTTGTCGTTACCAGAAGCCGTGGATGGTTTACCTATCGCCTATGCCGCCCGGGTGCCAGCGGCAGTCATTATTGATCACAAAAAACAGCAAACCTTCATGGTGGCCGAAGCGGGGCGAGAGTCGTTGCTGGATGATATCAGCACCGATATATCGGGCATTAGTAACGCTGTATCACCGCCAACTACCTCGAGGGTGTTAGGGACAATCACCTTTTTGGAAGAAGAGGCTAACCGCTACTTGCAGGGCGTTAATCGCATCAAAGACTACATTGTTGAAGGGGATGTGTTTCAGGTGAATCTGTCACGAAAGTGGCAGGGCGAGTGTGATGTATCAGTAACACCCGCCGATATATATGAAAGGCTATGCTCCCAAAACCCGGCGCCTTTTGCGGGGCTGGCTGTGATGGGAGAGGCTGCGGTGATCAGCTCTTCCCCTGAACGGTTAGTACAAACGAGTGCCAGCGGTGTTGTGAATACACGCCCCATTGCCGGTACACGTCCTCGTGCTGCATCGCCTGTGGACGACATTGCCCTGCAAAACGAACTTTTAGCGCATCCCAAAGAACGTGCTGAACACATCATGCTCATCGATCTGGAGCGTAATGATCTTGGTCGAATTAGTGTGCCAGGCAGTGTCGAAGTCAACGAACTGATGGTGCTGGAAAGCTACACCCACGTACATCACATCGTCTCCAATGTTAGGGGGCGATTGCGACCTGAAATCACTCCGGGGCAAGTCATACGCGCGGTATTCCCTGGTGGGACGATTACCGGTTGTCCCAAAGTGCGATGCATGGAAATTGTCGCCGAACTTGAGCAGCAAGGCCGGGGTGCCTATACCGGTGCTATGGGCTACCTTAATCTCGATGGCAGTATGGATTTAAACATCCTGATTCGCACCATCACCCATACCGAAAAGCAGATCAGTTTTCGTGCCGGCGCAGGCATTGTTGCCGACTCAGTGGCTGACAAAGAGATCGAAGAAACCCGCGCCAAAGCGAGAGGGCTGTTATTGATATGATACAAGGAGCGGGTTTCAACCCCGCCCTGTATCCGTGCCATCAATATCAAAACAATACGGGTGGTTTCTAATGACCACTACAGCGTCTTTGGTGTGTTATTCTCTGCACCCGAGTGGGTGAGAGCCCCCGCGTATCGATGAACGACATGCAAGCAGAGCACGGCCATTG
>NVUB02000145.1 GCA_002401775.2 Ectothiorhodospiraceae bacterium | reverse complement strand
CTGCCAGATCAGTAGTTTGTGAAGAACTCTTCATTTCACTCAATACTGTCTCAGGCTTCGTACTATGTTGGCTCATTGTACGGGGTGATTCCTGAGCCATGTCCAGCGCCCCCCCATTTTTACGTAAGCGCAATATCAGCGTCTCAAGCTCCCTGGCTGTGGGTTGATTTTGTGTGGTCGTGTCTAAAGGAGCCGATGAATTAAAAACCGTTAAAAATGCAGAAGACAAAATATCACGCATTTTTGTCGCGACATCTTTCTCAGGTTCTGACTCAGTAAGCACTGCAGCATGAGTGACGGACTGTGTTGTAGTGTGTGTTGTAATGTGAGTTGTAGCGTGAGTTGTACCGTGTTTTGTAGTGTGCGTTGTACCGTGTTTTGTAGTGTGCGTTGTACCGTGAGTTGTAGTGTGCGTTGTACCGTGAGTTGTATCGTTTGTTGTTGAGAGTGTCGTGGAGCGTATTAAGGGTTGCAGTGCAGTCTCCTGTTGTACAAGCTCCTCATTAGGCAACCGTTCTTGCCGTGTACTCATTACAGGCTTCAGTTTGACCTGGCCTGCTTTATATTCGCTCTGTTGTTGTGGCGGCACATCACCAAATTGAACCTGACCCTTTTCATCCACCCATTGATAAATCCCCGCCTGCGCTATTAATGGCATCATTAACAACAGACCGCTAACCGTATTGAATGTATTTCTATTCATCGTTTATAGTGGCTATATCAGTCGCTGTACTCGTTTCATCACACATGACCTACCCTTCAAAAAAAAACAGGCTCAACCTTGCAGCGGCCCACAGGATAGCTTCTTTAATGATAAAAAGTGATCAACTAATGAGCAACCACATCAACTGATGTGATATCTGATAACGAGAATATTAAATATGGCTAAGGAATATCTGGATAAATTATCCATCATCATGGATCAGGCGACAGCCCACCGCGTTAAAGAGATAGAACTGGAATGTAAGCACTTTTTTAGCGGGGCTGCACTGTATTATGCGGATGGGCGGATGGGCGGATTTGCATATCACTCACACCCGCAGGCTTTGCGCTTAAATTATCGGAAAACAACCGAGAGATACTACTGAAAGAAAAAGGGACAAAAAATCTACGCTACTTCCCCAAAGGCCCCATCAAAAAGGATTACGTGGTTCTGCCAAAAGCCATCTTAAATGACGCCAAGGCACTGCGGCTCTGGGTCAAAAGAAGCATAGAATATGCGCTGACACCACCACGCCTGTGCCACTACAGTCCGGTAAAGAAAAAGGCACGTTCAACGTCCCCGATTAAAATGGGCTAGTGAACCTTCAGACAGGATGCTCACTAATCACGGATTTTAATATCAGAGTCCAGATTGATACGACCATCGTCTTCCAGCACACCAATCTTATTGCCATCGTCACTAAAGACTACGGGAATAGCCGCTTCTGAAGAGGGGCGCCGTACAAACCGCAACTCCCAGCCAAAGCTTTCAATACGATGCAAAGCCATCAACTGGAATGGACTCAGAATATCGTCAAGGTTATCTGGAATCGGCTTTTCATGTTCTCGTTTGTCATCGTCCACGTCGGTTTCCATACATTATCAGGCTCATTACCTTTAAATAACGGATCTTTCACGCGTTTCTGAACCTGCACAAAAAAAGGCGTCCTAAAATAGGACGCCTTTATCGGTCACTCTTAATAAACCATCAGTGACTCTTAATAAACCAACAGGGCTAAAAAATTAAGCAAGCACCACTGGCATCACTTCATCGGCGATAGACTTGTAGTCCTGCATCTGATGGAAATTGAGATAACGGTATATATCATCCGCCATAGGTTCCAGATGCTTCACGGCCTCCATGTATTCTTCCACCGTTGGCAGTTTCGCCATGGTTGCGGTTACCGCCGCCAGTTCCGCAGAACCTAAATACACATTGGCATCTTTGCCAAGGCGATTTGGGAAGTTGCGCGTCGAGGTAGAAAATACCGTGGCATTATCAGCAACACGCGCCTGATTCCCCATGCAAAGAGAACAACCCGGCACTTCGGTACGGGCTCCAACCTTGCCAAAAATAGAGTAATAACCCTCTTCCGTGAGCTGATGCTCGTCCATCTTAGTGGGTGGCGCTATCCACAAACGCGTAGGCACTGCCCCGCTTTTCTCCAGCACTTTACCCGCCGCACGGTAGTGGCCAATATTCGTCATACAAGAACCGATAAACACCTCATCGATCTTCGCACCCGCCACTTCCGACAACAACTTCACATCGTCCGGATCATTAGGGCAAGCAAGAATCGGTTCTTTGATCTCATTCAGATCGATGTCGATAATCTCTGCATACTCGGCGTCGGCATCAGGCTCCAGTAATTCTGGATCATCCAACCAGGCTTGCATGGCATCGATACGACGTTGCAACGTACGCTCATCATCATAACCATCGGCTATCATCCACTTTAATAATGTGATGTTGGATTCCAGGTACTCCTGAATCGGTGCTTTGTCTAAACGAACCGTACAGCCATTAGCAGAACGTTCCGCCGAAGCATCTGAGAGTTCAAACGCCTGCTCCACTTTGAGATCAGGCAGACCCTCTATTTCCAGTACCCGGCCAGAGAAGATGTTTTTCTTACCGGCCTTTTCAACCGTCAACAAGCCTTTCTGAATGGCAACATAAGGAATCGCATTCACCAAGTCACGCAGAGTCACACCGGGCTGCATCTCGCCACTAAAGCGCACCAGCACAGACTCCGGCATATCCAACGGCATCACACCCAGAGCCGCACTAAAAGCCACAAGCCCGGAACCCGCCGGAAAACTGATCCCCATAGGGAAGCGAGTATGCGAGTCACCGCCAGTACCTACCGTGTCTGGCAGCACCATACGATTCAACCAGGAATGAATAATGCCATCACCAGGACGTAATGAAACACCACCGCGCGTTTGAATAAACTCAGGCAAATCATGTTGTAAAGAAATATCCACAGGCTTTGGATAAGCGGCTGTATGACAGAAGCTCTGCATTACCAAATCAGCAGAAAAACCCAAACAAGCCAGCTCTTTCAGTTCATCACGTGTCATCGCGCCGGTAGTATCCTGCGACCCCACCGTTGTCATGCGCGGCTCGCAGTAGGTGCCAGGCCGTACGCCACCCACACCACAAGCCTTGCCGACGATTTTTTGCGCGAGTGTGTAACCCTTGCCCGTATCAGCAGGCGGCACCGGCCGCAAAAACACATCAGAAGGTTCCAGGTTCAATTCTTCACGGGTTTTATCCGTGAGAGAGCGCCCAATGATCAACGGAATACGGCCACCGGCACGCACTTCATCCGGCATGGTGGTCGGCGCAAGCGCAAACGTACTGATCGTCTCCCCTGCCTCATTAGTAATTTTTCCGGCAAAAGGATGAATGGTGATCACGTCGCCCATATCCAGTTTGCTGACATCACATTGAATCGGCAGGCAGCCAGAGTCTTCCGCCGTATTAAAAAAGATAGGCGCAATATTGCCGCCCAGTACCACTCCACCCTGACGTTTATTCGGGATAAACGGAATGTCTTTACCCATATGCCATAACACAGAGTTAATCGCCGATTTACGAGAAGAGCCCGTACCAACAACATCGCCCACATAAGCCAGCGGATGACCTTTTTGTTTAAGTTCTTCGATCTTCTGCAAACCATCCGGCATCTTCGAGACCAACATAGCCTTCGCATGCAAAGGGATATCGGGACGACTCCAAGCCTCAGAGGCAGGAGAAAGGTCATCGGTATTAGTTTCACCCGGCACCTTGAACACCGTAACGGTAATAGACTCCGCCAAAGGGTCACGGCGGGTAAACCAATCAGCATTAGCCCAGGCATCCACAACCTGCTTGGCGTGAGCGTTCTTATCAGCCTTAGCAACCACATCATGGTAAGCATCAAACACCAACAACGTATGTGACAGCGCCTTAGCGGCAATAGGAGCCAAAGTAGCGTCATCCAACATTTCTACCAATGTTTCAATATTGTAGCCACCCAACATCGTACCCAGCAGCTCAGTAGCACGGGCAGCGTCAAACAACGGCGAGATCACCTCACCTTTGGCCACAGCCGTCAAAAACCCGGCCTTCACATAGGCCGCCTGATCCACACCAGGAGGCACACGATTAACCAGCAAATCCACCAACAAATCGCCCTCATCAGCAGGCGGAGCCTTAAGCAACTCCACTAACGCCGCCACTTGCTCGGCATTCAGGGGTAAAGGCGGCAGACCATCATCTGCACGTTCGGCGACATGTTTTCGGTAGGCTTCTAACATAAGGATCTCTCTGAAAAACTGAATAAAATCAACACCAGAACGTAACAAGACACAAAACCAGCCACCATCCAAGCATCAACAACAAACAGTAGATTATAGCCGATATCAAGCCCGTCAGGTGAACCAGGCAAGAATCAGCGATATCCCCGCAAAAGCCCCCTCCAAAACGGACACCCTCCAAAACGGACACCCATCTTTAAGTTTAGACATTGTAATCAAAAGCGAATCAAAAGCGGAGAATCAAAAGCGGACACCCATCCTATGATTTTAGCAGTTGTTGTAAGGGCAGGCTTTAAACCTGCCCCTATGGGATATTTTCAGACCTTGGTGGTGGCTGACGGGTTGGGCGCGATTGAAACCCTCCCCTTGGTGGATTTTACGGTCTCGCTGATGGTAGTTGGAGTCTCAAAAGTGGACATCCACTCTAATTATTATGGGTATGTGCTTTTACAGAAAAATGGTTGTCATGCTAGTAGCTCGACCGCCGTAAGCGCCATTACATTTCGCTACTACACCCCGCTTTTTCAGCAGGTTAGCTCAACATTATTGACATATCAAAAATGATATATATACTAATTATGATATGTGGGAAATATATGAACATCGCCGAGTTGCAAAGCAATTATCATCAGCACCACAAGATGTACTAAAAAAGTATGAAAAATGGAAAGACATCGTATCTTTATCCGGCCCTCAAGGGCTTCGAAAGCTAAAAGGCTTGCATGATGAGGCTTTAAGCGGAGAGTGGAAAGGCTATCGTTCTTCACGTCTAAACCTACAATATCGAGTCATATACAAAGTAGAAAATGAACAGATCCTTATTCAAGTAGTTAAAGTCACAGTTCATGATTATAGGAGAACGTAATATGAAGAATTATAGAAAGGCTAAAAAGCAAACTGAAGTCACCGTTGGCGAGTCAGTTAAAATACTGCGTGAATTTCAAGAGCTCAGCCAAAATGAATTAGCGGCAATAACAGGGATAACTCAATCTACTATATCCGCCATTGAAAATGATAGAGTGCAACTTGGCGTAGAAAGAGCAAAAGTATTTGCAAGGGCGTTACAGTGTCATCCCGCAGTTTTAGTCTTCCCAGGCTGGGACATACAACATGAATCAGCAGCATAACCCTACCCTCCGCAAAAAAGGTTGACCACTACAGGATGTCCTGTTTACTTGTCAAAAAATAATTTTATTTTTTATCATTTTCTAAATGTTGGTGTCTTCTTTACTTTAGATTTAGGGCTACGTACCGACTAATTTTAACTGTACCAATTTTCGGTTTTTAATTTTGGAACCCTAGAAAATTCTTTTAAATTATTTGTAACTAAGATTCCTTGATGAGCTAATGCAGTGCCCGCTATTAACGTATCATATGGCCCAATAGGTGTACCATTTTTCTCCAATTTTGCACGAATAGATGCAGACAAACTTGCTTCTTTATCTCCGAAGGGAAGAATGTTAACCAAAGACAAAATATCACTTAATTGTGCTTGGCGTTTCTTAGGGGAATTTGATTTTGCTATGCCAAATTCTAATTCGTAAATAACTATTGATGGAATTGCAATATCTTTGGGCGATATTGATAAAAATTTTTCAGGTACGTTACCAATGCCTTTAAAGAAATAAATTAACGTATTTGTATCAATTACATACATTAAAATTCTTCTCTACGAACGTCTTTACCTACGCTTTTTCTCAAATCTTCAATATTTGGAAAATCATCCCAACTTCCAGCATGATCTACAACTGATTGAGGCCATTCATTGGCTACTTTTTCGTTAATTAACTTTGCTATCCACTTACTCTTTGATAAATGGGCAGATTTTGCTGCTTTTACCATCCGACTTTCGATATCATCTTCTAAATATATTGTAACTTGCCCCATAATTTCACCCCAAATAATCATATATGTGCAATTATATGTGTCATCCAAGATTTGTCAATGTTTAGGGGTAATTTAATGAGGCATTGATTCAGTAAATGATTGTTTTTGTTGTAAAACCTAACAGTTGAATATCGCGCACGTTCGTTTAAGCATTTTCAATACACCCCGATAATCACCATAAGCTAATGAATTTACTACCTTTTCACAACATAACGCATTTAAATGTTGGGCGAGTTCAACACCAAGTAAGCAAATCGGAGCAAATCGGACCGGAGCAGGACCGGAGCAGGAGCAAATCGGACATCCACTTTTAGTATTGACAACCAAAACAAATATGCTCAATGTGCCTCACATAAGGAATCATACTGGTTAAAGGAGTTAACCGTGCCCAAACCTCGCTATGCTCAAGTCTCTCTTGAGGCTACGCCCTACTATCACTGTGTTTCTCGTTGCGTTAGACGAGAATTTCTGTGTGGCACTGATCAAACGTCAGGCAATAGCTATGAGCATCGACGCCAGTGGCTTGAAGACAAATTGCTTGAACTGGCGAGTATCTTTGCACTCGATATCTGTGCTTATGCCATTATGTCGAATCACTATCACGTGGTGTTTCATATTGATCGAGAAAAGGCTGAAAGCTGGAGCCAATCTGAAGTTATTGACCAATGGCACCAGTTGTTTTCCGGCACCCTCTTCTCTCAACGTTTTGCGCACGGTGAAGAGTTGAGCACAGCCCAGCAAAGATTGCTGAACAAAAGCGTCACTGAATGGCGTGTACGCTTGATGAATATCAGTTGGTTTATGCGGGTGTTGAATGAAACCATTGCCCGTAAAGCGAATGCGGAAGACAGCTGCACAGGTCGCTTCTGGGAGGGCCGTTTCAAATCTCAAGCCCTGCTTGACGAACCCGCCCTGGCTGCCTGCATGGCTTACATAGACCTCAACCCTATTCGGGCAGGCATGGCAAACTCACCCGAGACCTCAGCTCATACCAGCATTCAAAAGCGCCTGGAAAAGGCTCAGAAAGCCGCACAACCCAACCACCCTCAACAACAAGAAAACCAGCTACTCATTTTTGCCGGTAACCCCAAAGAAGACATGCCAAAAGGCCTGCCCTTTCGGTTAACAGACTACCTGGAGCTGGTTGACTGGACGGGTCGCATACTCCACGAAGATAAACTAGGCGCTATACCTAAAAACACACCGCCTATCCTTAATCGATTAAACATCGAAACCAAACACTGGTTATACCTCTCCAAAAACTTTGAAAGCCCTTTCAAAGGACTAGTAGGTTCCGTCGAAAAGCTCAAACAAGTGTGCAAAAACCTCGGCTATGAACGAACGCCGGGAATTACTGGCTGTAAGCAATACCTCCCTGCCTGACAATAAGTGACTTACTAATCGAAATAACGACAATCAGCCCTACGCTGAGAATCACACTTGAGCGCAATTCGTGATTTTTGACGTTGTAATACCATCGCGCGCGAAAGATTAACAATCAAGACAAAATCCCACCAAAAGTGAACAGCAACATCAGGAAATTATTTTCAATTTTGTCACTTACCAAACGTGGATGTCTTCTTTACT
>NVUB02000144.1 GCA_002401775.2 Ectothiorhodospiraceae bacterium | reverse complement strand
CTGTTTTTCATCGTTTCGCAGGTGTTCGTTACTCACCCCATGGACAAACCAGGCGACTTCATCGCCGCGCGCACGAATGGCTGCCTGGAGGGGACGCACGATAGAATAGCCGTAAAGTTTGCTGACAAAGAGTAGATAGCGTTTCATTTGTTACTTTAAGAACACCTTAAGAACACCTCATCTAAATAAGAATGCAGGCCAGATTGGGGTTGGGGATGCTATTATACATGCGCCCTGTTATGGGGCTTAACAATTGCACAGGCAAATTGTGTAATTCTTGTGTAAGTAATATGTGCCTTATGAATCACCAGAGCGACTGACGCCAATATGAATCTCATTATTCTCGCCGCCGGACAGGGCAAACGTCTCTATCCTCTCACTAAAGATACGCCTAAATCGCTTCTGGACTTGGGGGGTGGTACGACCTTGCTGGATCGCCAACTGGAAAATGCCATTGCCAGCCATACCTTGCATAAAGTGTATGTGATCACGGGTTACCTGACGGAGCAGCTTGAAGCCAAGCTGGAAACCTACCGGGATCAGGCTGATATCGAAGTGATCTACAACCCTTATTTCGATGTATCGAATAACTTGTTGTCACTATGGTGTGCTCACTACCTGATGCTGGAAGAGGACTTCCTGGTCTCTAACGGTGACAATATCTATAAAAGCCACGTATACGACCAGGTGTTGGCGGGTGACCACGAAGCGATTCAGCTCACCATTGATCACAAAGATCATTACGATGGTGATGATATGAAAGTGCGCATTGATGGTGACCGTAATATTGTGCAAGTCTCCAAAAAAATTGATGCGGCTGAAGCGCAGGCAGAATCTGTGGGTCTGGTGATGGTGCGCGGTGCAGCGATGCGCGCGCGGTTCCGTGACAAGCTGTTACAAATGGTCAAAAACCCGCAAAGCCGGGATGCCTTTTGGTTGGAGATATTTAATTCGCTGGTGGCCGATGGACATGCGGTGACGACCTGTGAAATTAGCCATGATGACTGGGGTGAGGTAGATTTCCACCCGGATATTGAGGCGATGAGAAAGGCGGTTCTTAACCGCGTATTCTGAGCTCGAGAGCACTGTCGTATCAACGTTGCGGCAGGGTATCAGGAATTTCCCCTTCCTCTTCATTGGTTTCGATTAAAGGTTAAAGCCAGCGGATTTAGGCAGTCAGATTTATTGGCGATATTTTTATCTCGTTCTCTCGGAGGATTGAGGAAAGCAAAACGAGCTTAGAAAGCGTTTTATGCTAAATCCGTTCTTACAACACACTGGCTGGTTTCGTAGGTCATGTTGCGCCGCACCATGACGCGATAGTCTGATCGAGCGCGGATATTCTAGATTAATAAAAAATACTACGCAGCATTCCTCAGCACTCAGCACTAGCCCTTAACCTGAGGAGCGACTTTAGCCGCGATTACGTTTGTGGTACATCAGTCGCGGCTGAAGCCGCTCCACATTTCGCGGCATTACTGTGAAAATATCGCCGTTATCTTGTTTCCACGTTTCCGCTTTAGCGGGTGGTGGTTGAATGGTCCTTCAACAGAAAATCCACAATACGCACAGCGACTTTTCCGTCACGCTGGCCCATGATTTTTTCGGCATATTCCAGGCGTTTCGTACTGAGTAAGCCTGGCTGCTGCATTTGCTGGTCAACAAGGCTTTTTAAATCCTTAAAGCGCTTCGCGTGGGTGGCGATGTCCTGGTATTGCTCGGTGCTGGCATCCAGCCGTTTTCGCAAGCGATAGCGAAACGGGCCACGGTAGCTCCAGCGCAGGCGCACAAAATCACACACGATCACCGGTTTATCCAGCGAGGCAAACTCGAAAATAGCCGATGATGTATCTGTGGCCATGACATCGGCCGTCGCCATAAAGGGAATCAGCGAATAGTCTGTGGGCTTGGCCAACCACACATTGTCGTACTGCGCCCATTGATGTAGCCGTTTTAGCGGGTGAGCATAGCGTTTTTTGTTGAGGGTAAAGTCATGTGGTTTGATGAGAATATTGTATTCTGCAAATTGTTTTGGCCAGTCCCGGCCCATGTTCTCAATGGAGCTGGGGTAAAACGTCGGGGCGTAAAGCAGGGTCTTTTTATCGGGGTCCAGACCCAATTCACTTAGGCTAAATGTGGGTTGTTGCTCGACAGGGCCAAACAGGGGGTCCAGCTTGGCAAAGCCTACGGTCACCAGTTCTACTGTGGGGTAAAGCTCACGGAAAATGGGCAGGCGCGCGGGGCCGGAGACAAAGCGCACGTCAACTTCGCCCAACCCCGGCGATAATGACGCGCCTTTCACGCCCGTGCCCGAGCCGTGAAACAGCAATGCACAGCGAGTGGCGCTTTTGTCCAGGGTTTTCAGGCCAAGAAAATCGTTACCAAAAATCACCCAATGGGGTTTATCTTCGCGATACAACGCCAGCGCCTCAGCTTCGTCCTTTACCCATTTTACGGGCAGCGCATATTGCTCGATAACACTGAGTAATAGCGACGGCTCGGGTTTCTCGTAAAATACAAAGGTACACTGGGCGCCGCGCCGTTTCAGCTCATCGTAAACGGGCTGGTACTGGGGCAGGTAATAGAGGTGCGGGATGTCAAAATAGACGGACTGCGGCATGGTTATCGTGCATCTTTAATGTCAGTACAGGGTTATAAAAGGCGCTTGGTCAGCGTGTCATCGTGTGCATGAGGACATTGTATACCGCAAGCTTTGCCTACGGCCACCATGCGCCCTCCCGCATTCATCTCGCTATTAATCAGCCCAACGGGTAGAATTTGCGCCAACTTTCAGTCGCTTTACGCGACGTGGACATCACTTGGCGCACAAATTACCTTGCAAACCATTTCTCCCATCCTGAATAAACTCCACAAAAGTCGATTGTTGGTGGTGGGCGATATTATGCTCGACCGTTACTGGAGCGGCGGTACGTCACGTATTTCGCCTGAGGCTCCCGTGCCGGTGGTGAAGGTGGAAGACCGTGAAGAGCGCGTGGGTGGCGCGGCCAATGTGGCACTGAACATTGCCGCATTGGGCGCGAAAGTGTCGTTAAGCGGTATTGTCGGCGAAGATGAAGCGGCGCAGACCCTGGACAAGCTACTCAAGCAAAGTGACATCGACAGCCAATTATTGCGCCGTAGCGACTGCACCACCATTACTAAATTACGGATAATGAGCCGTCATCAGCAACTCATTCGACTGGATTTTGAAGATACTACACAGGCCAGTGGTGCGGCTGAATTAGCGGATAAAGCGGCCGCCAGTCTCGATGGCGTCGATGTGCTGGTGCTGTCCGATTACAACAAAGGTTCATTACAGGCGGTGCATGAAATAATCGGCGCGGCGCGCGCGGCCCGATTGCCAGTGTTGGTCGATCCCAAGGGTACTGACTTTGCCAAGTACACTGGCGCGACCCTGCTCACGCCTAATCTCGGCGAGTTTGAGGCGGTGGTGGGGCATTGCGCCGATGACGATGAGCTGGTTAGCAAAGGCGAAGCCCTGCGTGCCAAGCTGGAATTGGAAGCCATTCTGATTACCCGTAGCGAGCGCGGCATGACGCTGCTGGTGCGTAACGAGCTGCCATTGCACTTGCCGACACGGGCACGAGAAGTATTCGACGTCACCGGTGCAGGCGATACCGTTATTGGTGTATTCGCCGCGGTGTTGGCCTCTGGGGAATCCCTGGCTACCGCAGCAACTCTGGCCAATGCCGCTGCAGGCGTGGTGG